>NZ_JAUBQR010000411.1:0-2080 GCF_036701385.1 Microcoleus sp. Pol12B4
CCCACATTCCGCAGATATTTAAGCAGAGAGAAAGGAAGATAGATTCGGCAACACAAAACCCCCAAACGATTGCTGTGCAATCGTTTGGGGGTTTTTAGTGTATAATAGATTTCTGCCGTAAAGCAACTCTAAAAATCATGAACCAACCATTATCAGGGATAAATATCGTAAATTTAGACCACTTGGGAATAGTAGCAGGGATAATAGATGAGATGGAATTGGTAGAAGAAGTTAACAGAAAAGTGGGAATAAGCAACAAAGAAACCCTCAGCCCAGGACAAGTAATGAAAGCGATGATTTTGAACGGATTAGGGTTTTTGAGCGCCCCAATCTACCTATTCGACACATTTTTTGTCGGGAAAGCAACAGAACATCTAATCGGAGAAGGAGTGACCCCCGAACAATTAAATGACGATCGAATAGGCAGAGCATTAGACAAATACCATCAAGCTGGAACGACACAATTATTTACAGCGATCGCCCTTTTAGCAGCCAAGAAATTTCAAGTATCAATGAACAGCGTTCATCTAGACAGCAGTTCAATATCAGTAGAAGGAGCATACAAAACTTCTCAGGAAAAGAGTCAAGACCTTGAAACAGACTCATCAGAAATGACCGATGAAATGAAAGCCATAAAAATCGTTCACGGATATTCAAGAGACAAAAGACCCGACCTCAAACAATTTATCATTGACACCATAGTCAGCGGTGATGGAGACGTACCATTGTATCTCAAAATAGATGACGGAAACGCCGATGACAAAAGCGTGTTTGTCGCCCGACTCAAAGAATTTAAAAACCAATGGACTTTCGACGGAATCTGTGTAGCAGACAGTGCCTTATACACAGCAGAGAACTTATCAGCAATGACAGGAATGAAATGGATAACCCGAGTACCATTAAGTATCAAAGAGGCCCGAGAGAAAATCTCAGCTATCTCAGATAAAGACTGGGAGTCAGCCCCAATAAAAGGCTACAAAATAGCAGCCACAACCAGCGAGTATGCCAACATCAAGCAAAGATGGATAGTAGTAGAAAGCGACATCAGGAAACAAGCAGCCATCAAAAAAATAGACCGGGAAGTAGAAAAACAATTAGAATCAGCTTCTTTCTCACTGCGCAAGCTATTCAAACAAGAGTTTGCGTGTATTGCTGACGCAGAAATCGCGATAAAAAGATTATCAGACCCCTGGAAGTATCACCAAATCGCAGAAATTGAATGCAGAGAAAAACCCGCCAAAAAACCGACAAGCAAGCAGAAACTAGAGAACCAAATAAAAACAACAGTTTATCAAGTTACGGGTCAAATAGAAACCCGATTATCAGTAATAGAAGCCGAAAAGATCGCAGCCGGGAGATTTATATTAGCCACCAACATCTTAGACACTCAAGAGGTGAGCGACGAACAGATACTATCAGAGTACAAAGCACAGCAAAGCAACGAGAGAGGATTTAGATTTATCAAAGATCCCTTATTTTTTACCTCAAGCGTGTTTGTGAAGAATCCCGAGCGAGTCGAAGCAATAGGAATGATAATGGGACTGTGCTTGTTAGTTTATACCCTCGCACAAAGGAAATTGAGACAACAATTATCAGCTACCAATGAGGAAGTGAGAAATCAGGTGAAGAAACTCACCAATAAACCGACAATGCGTTGGATATTTCAAATGTTTCAGGCGGTACATTTAGTGACGGTCAACGGAGAAAAGCAAGTCAGTAATTTAACCCAAGACCGTCAGGATGTATTAAAGCATTTAGGACAGTATTGCAGTCGGTACTATTTAATGTTTGCAGGTGGATGACGCTCATTATTAAGCTGTAGATATTGGTGAATAATCCACATTTATTAGTCAAGAGAATTAGCTATTGGCAGGTTTTGTCTTGACTAAAAAGCTGAGTAATTTCGAGAAACAGCGCGCTCAAGCTATTTAAAAAAAATCAATGATTTCACTTTATTTGATTTTAGGAGATTTGACCGGCTTCCGTGACGTTAAAACCGTATAAGTTAAACGGAAAAACTTTGGGGTTCCAACTTTTCACAACTGATAAAAAAATTCCACCCACATCTGCGGAATGTGGG
>NZ_JAUBQR010000166.1:0-14516 GCF_036701385.1 Microcoleus sp. Pol12B4
TGGCTGGTTTGACCCAAGGATATTGAGCAAGGTAGTATGGTTCGTCAAAAATTGCGTAGTTAGCCATTTTTTCCTGAGCGCTTTAATTAGCTGTTTATGCACTTTATCAATCATCTGAAACTGACACAATACTCGATAGGGTGATTTTTTCCAAGTGTCAAATCTGACTTAAGCTCTATGCTTTCTAACCGAGGAAAGTGAGACCGATTGGAGGATTAAACGGATTTATAATCCCAATCGGTTGCAGAGTGAGATTTGCTCCGCCCTGAATTCTAGCAAGTGTATCTCCCGATTTTTGAATTAATAAGTCCGCACCTGATGGAAATATACTCAGTTCATTAAAGGTTTCCACCAACTGAATAAAATCTTTTCCTTTTTCAAAATTGACAATCCTGGCCTCCCCACTGCCCGTATAGAAATCTACCCGACTGATCAAACTACGTCGGTTGTTGGGAACAGCATCTCCGAGCACGAAGTAATCAATGCCAGAAGTGCCAATTAATGTATCGAATTCAGTGGTAGTCAGGAAAGGCTCTCTCGTAATGTCATCCAATTTCAAAGCGTCATACTTATTCTTATTAATGCCAAAAGGTGGATTAGGGCCGGCGAAAGCTACTAGCAGTCCGATAATTTGATTTTTTCCCGCTGTAAATCCCGTGACGATATCATTACCATTGCTTCCTGTAAAAAACCCGTATCGATTTGACTCAAATTGCCCAAATTTTAGATAGTGTTCTCGACCAGTTTTTAAACTTCCAGCCTCCACAACTACCGCCACATCTGGGTTATCTCCCAAGTAACGTGGTTCAAAGAAACTTGTCCCGTATATACCTTCTGTTTTTCCGAATTGGATAAAGTGTTGAAAGCCGGATTTAAAAATTCCGTTCTGCACGAACGGAGTTATCTCCGGGTGGCGCTTTAAATAAAAAACTTCGTCGTAGTCAGGCGATACTCGCGTGCGGCCTTCTTCGTAACCAAAGTGGATAAAGTGGTCTAAACCTGAAGCAAAGGGTCGGTTTTGGTTGTTGGCGGTGCGAACAAATGGTGCAATATCTTGATTTTGAGCTAGATATGTATCTTCGTCAAAATATCGCGATATTTTTGTGAGACCGGCGGCTTGACCAAATTTTTCAAAGTGTTCTCTTCCAGATTTGATGATTCCTGCATCAATTGCTGGCTTCAGCCACGGATATGAAGCAAGGTAGTATTGTTCGTCAAAAATTGCGTAACTAGCCATCTTTTCCTCCTGCGGCTTTAATGAGGTATTTATACAATTTCTCAATAATCCCGAACTGAGACAATTATTTGATTCGGTGATTTTACCCAATTAAATCTCATTTAAGCTCTATGCTTTCTAGCCGAGAAAAGTAAGACATACTGGATCGTTAAATGGATGTGTCATCCCAATCTGTGGCAGATTTAGAGTTGCTTTGCCCTGACTTGTGGAAATTGTATTTACCGATTGTTTAATTAATAACTCTTCCCATGATGGACTAAGGCAAACCATCCATAGTTGCGAGATTTTTACCCAAGAAAAGATCTAATAATACTAGATCCTGGTAATAGATTCAAATTGAGATTGCCTCTACCTTCAACAACAGCGATTGTGTCAAAGCGACTGGCTATGGAAACTCCATTTTCAACGACGGGAAAGCCATTCGTTTGGATAGCTAAATCTCGATTATTGTTGATTGGAAACACCAATAATTGATCTAAGGGAATCCCTATCTGGATGATATCCTGACCTTGAGTAAAGTTCCGAATTGTAGAAAAACCTGGGCCGATGTAGAACTGTCTGGATGAGAGGGTTCCTCCCCTGAAGCCAACAATGTCACCGAGCACGAATTTATCGAGGCCGCTACCGCCAGTGAGAGTATCGAATTCATTGCTGCCGTCACTTTCATATCGTCGGATGCCGTTAGGGGCTTCTACGTCAACTCCAATTAATTCCACATTCCCCGCCCCGGAACCGGTGAGGATGTCATTGCCAGAAGATCCCACAAAAGTGGCAGAGCGGCTTGGTTCAAATTGTCCAAACTTGAAGTAGTGTTCCCGACCAGTTTTCAAGGTTCCAGATTCGACAAACTGCTGAATGTCGGGGTTGTTTCCTAAGTATGCCTGTTCAAAGAAAGAAGTAGGCAACCGACCGTCTTTGGCCCCGAATTGAATGAAATGCTGGTAGCCTGATTTGAAAGTTCCATTCTGAATAAACGGCTGCAAATCTCGGTTAGTTGCTACATAAAACGCTTCGTCATACTCAGCCGATACGCGAGTGCGACCCTCTTCGTAACCGTATTGGATAAAGTGGTCTAGTCCGGTCGCAAAAGGTGCGTTTGGGTTGTTGGGAGTGCGGACAAAGGGTTTAAGGTCGGGATTTCCCTCAAGGTAAGTATCTTCGTCAAAATACCGCGATATTTTTGTGAGACCGGCGGCTTGACCAAATTGTTCAAAGTGTTCTCTTCCTGATTTGATGACTCCTGTATCAATGGCTGGTTTCAGCCACGGATATGAGGCAAGGTAGTATTGTTCGTCGAAGATATCGTAATTCATAGTTTGCTGTTTAAAGTAAAGTGCGATCGTACTTTTTCATAGTACAATCGCCCACAACAAATTAAAAGTCATCAATCATCAGCATTAGCTAATGACCAATGACTAATGACCAATGACCAATGACTATCCAATCAAGAAAGTACCGTTACCGTTAGATTCTTGGAAACTCAAATTTAAACTTGCTCCTCCTTCAATCACGCCCAGCACATCTCCAAAACGCTGGATTGACAAATTGCTGCCAATGGGAGTTAGGCTGTAGCCGTTTAAAGAAGTTCCTTGCAGTTGGATAAAATCGCTTTCGATGTCGAAGTTGCGAATCGTAGCTTGACCGTTACCCAAATACAACGGTGTCGGGCTAAAATTCCCGGATGTAGGAGGAACTCCGAGTACGAATGTATTGGTTCCCGGAGCACCAATCAAGACATCAAATTCATTGGTGCCAAAGCTTTCATACTGGCGGTTGCCTTGGGGATCTATACCTACTTCCACTCCCACGAGTTCGACATCGCCCACGCCAACACCAGTTAAAACATCGTTCGTACGGGTGCCGACAAAAGTCGCGTCGCGGGCAGGCTCAAATTGTCCAAAATTGAAGAAGTGTTCCCGGCCGGTTCTCAAGTTTCCAGAGTTAACAAACGGCACAATGTCGGGGTTGTCTTTTAAGTATTCCGGTTCAAAAAATGAAGTCCCAAACCGACCTTCTTTGGCCCCGAATTGAACGAAATGCTGGTAGCCTGATTTGAAAGTTCCGTTTTGAATAAACGGTTGGAGTTCAGAGTTGTTGGCTAAATAAAAGCTTTCGTTGTATTCGGGTGATACTTGGGTGCGGCGCTGTCCTTCATCGTAACCGAACTGGATAAAGTGATCGAGGCCGGTCGCAAAAGGCGCGTTTGGGTTGACTGTACGGACGAAGGGTGCGAGGTCTGGATTCCCAGCAAGGTAAGCATTTTCGTCAAAATAACGCGATACTTTAGTTAGACCGCCTTCTCGCCCAAATTTTTCAAAGTGTTCTCTTCCAGATGAGATGACTCCTGCGTCAATGGCTGGTTTGACCCAAGGATATGAGGCGAGGTAAAATTGTTCGTCGAAAATTGCGTAGTTAGCCATGTTGTCCCCTTAAGGTTTTGATGAGTTTGAGAGTTTATAGCAATTAGCTTTCCATGAACTCGATCGCCGATCAGGAATTTACACAAAATAGACTTTATTAAATTGTTTTAAATTCCTGGTGAAATTTAAACTTTTTTTGACTCAGCAATTATCCGAAGGCTACATTCTGCCTTCAGAATTTATGCGTTTTTACCATTAGTTAATTTCTCATCGTAAGTTTAATCAATTTTACAAAACTTGGAACTTTTTTCAGGATTTCTTTCTCAATAGTTGGTTAATTTTTAATTATTTTTATCCAACCCATTAATCCTATACATATTGACGTAATCTTGTCAAGTAAATTTTTGTAAATAAAATATGGAGTATTTGCTCAAGGAATTTATAAAAAAATGTAACGAAAAGTTGGCCTAAATTTGTCGAATTGTGTCATGTGCAGCCTCAAATCGCCTAATGGCAAGCGTTTTCTGGTAAAAATGCTTATGGGATAAAAAAATTCCCGATTCCCGAAAACAGCATCTTAAAGGAGCCTAACCGGATGTTCACTCACGTCAAGCCCACCATTCGCCACGTTGTGCCGGAAAACTTGCAGGGGCGATCGCTCATGAAGGTGGTCTATGTCGTACTGGAACCGCAGTATCAAAGCGCCCTGTCGGCAGCGGTTCGATCGATAAATCAGAAAAATCCGAATCTGGCAATAGAAATCAGCGGCTACCTGATCGAGGAACTCCGCAGCCCGGAAAATTACGAGGCCTTCAAGCGGGATGTGGCAGATGCCAATGTATTTATTGCTTCTCTAATTTTCATCGAAGATTTGGCAGAAAAAGTGGTAGCGGCGGTGGAACCGCTGCGCGACAGCTTGGATGTCGCCGTCGTCTTCCCGTCGATGCCAGGGGTGATGCGACTCAATAAAATGGGCAGTTTTTCGATGGCACAGTTGGGACAAAGCAAAAGTGCCATCGGCGAATTCATGAAAAAACGGAAGGAAAAATCCGGGAGTTCCTTCCAAGACGGAATGCTGAAACTGCTGCAAACTTTGCCGAAAGTGCTGAAATATTTGCCCATCGACAAAGCCCAAGATGCCCGCAACTTCATGCTGAGTTTCCAGTATTGGCTGGGCGGTTCCCAAGAAAACTTGGAAAACTTCTTGCTGATGCTGTCACATAAATATGTATTCAAAGGCCAGGAACAGCTAACTTTTCAAGAGCCCGTTGTCTACCCGGACATGGGGATTTGGCATCCTTTAGCACCATCGATGTTTGAGGATGTAAAAGGATATCTCACCTGGTACAATTCCCGCAAAGATATTTCTGCAGACCTCAAAGACCCCCTTGCACTTTGCATCGGTTTAGTGTTGCAGCGCACTCACTTAGTCACCGGAGATGACGCGCACTACGTAGCAATAGTGCAGGAATTGGAGGCAATGGGCGCGCGGGTTTTACCGATTTTTGCCGGTGGTTTGGACTTCTCGAAGCCTGTTGAAACTTTTTTCTTGGAAGTTGGGGCGAAAGGTGTGACACCGCTGCCGATCGTTGATGCGGTGGTTTCTCTGACTGGTTTTGCCCTGGTGGGTGGCCCGGCGAAACAAGATCACCCGAAGGCGATCGAGACTTTGAAAAAGCTAAACTGCCCTTACATGGTGGCTTTGCCGCTGGTTTTCCAAACGACGGAAGAGTGGGAAAATAGCGATTTAGGATTGCACCCGATTCAAGTTGCTTTGCAAGTTGCCATTCCTGAGTTGGATGGCGCGATCGAACCGATTATTTTGTCGGGACGAGATGGCGCAACTGGAAAGGCGATCGCCCTACAAGACCGGATCGAAGCAATTGCCCAGCGCGCCATGAAGTGGGCAATGCTGCGCCGTAAACCAAAATTAGATAAAAAAGTTGCGATCACAGTTTTCAGTTTCCCGCCCGACAAAGGCAACGTCGGAACAGCCGCTTACCTCGACGTTTTCGGCTCGATTTACGAAGTATTGAAAGCCTTAAAAGGTAACGGTTACGACTTGCCCGAATTGCCGGATTCCGCCGAAAAACTGATGCAAGAAGTCATTCATGACGCAACAGCCCAATACCAAAGTCCCGAATTAAATATTGCTTACCGGATGTCCGTAGCTGAATACGAAGAATTCACCCCTTATTCGGAACGGTTGCAAGAAAATTGGGGGCCGCCTCCGGGACATTTGAATAGCGACGGACAAAATTTGCTGATTTTCGGCAAACATTTCGGCAATGTGTTTATCGGAGTGCAACCTACTTTTGGATACGAAGGCGATCCGATGCGGTTGTTATTCTCTCGTTCTGCCAGCCCGCACCACGGTTTTGCTGCTTACTATACATATTTGGAGCGCATTTGGGGTGCGGATGCGGTGCTGCACTTCGGCACTCACGGTTCCCTAGAATTCATGCCTGGTAAGCAGATGGGAATGTCGGTCGATTGTTATCCCGACAGTTTGATCGGCAAAATTCCTAACCTCTATTATTACGCAGCCAACAATCCCAGCGAGGCAACAATTGCCAAGCGCCGCAGTTATGCTGAAACCATCAGTTATCTGACACCTCCGGCGGAAAATGCTGGTTTGTACAAAGGTTTGCAGGAACTCAGCGAGTTGATTGCTTCCTATCAAACTTTGAAGGATACGGGTCGGGGTGTGGCGATTGTTGATGCGATCGTCGAAAAATGCCGTTTGGTGAATTTGGACAAAGATATCGCCCTACCTCCCGAACAAGAAAGAGGGGTTGCTGCGGGAATGACTGCTGAGGAACGCGACAATTTAGTTGGCTTGGTTTACCGCAAGTTGATGGAGATTGAGTCGCGGTTGTTACCTTGCGGTTTGCATATTATCGGTAAGCCGCCGACTGCGGAAGAGGCGATCGCAACTTTGGTGAATATCGCCAATTTAGACCGCGAAGAAGACAACCTGATCAGCTTGCCGCGAATTATCGCTAACAGTCTGGGACGCGATATCGAAGAAGTTTATACCAACAGCGACAAAGGCATTTTAACAGATGTCGAATTGCTGCAAAAAATCACCTTGGCCTGTCGGGATGCAGTGGGCGCTTTAGTGAAGGAACAAACCGACGCTGAGGGTAGAGTTTCCCTTGTTTCTAAGTTGAATTTCTTCAACATGGGCAAGAAAACACCTTGGATTGATGCGCTGCACGCTGCAGGTTTCAAAAAAATCGATCCAGAACCGATTAAACCGCTGTTTGAGTATCTGGAATTCTGCTTGCAGCAAGTTTGTGCCGACAACGAATTAGGCGCTTTGTTGCGCGCGTTAGAAGGCGAGTATATTCTGCCTGGTCCCGGTGGCGATCCGATTCGCAACCCGGATGTGTTGCCGACTGGCAAGAATATGCACGCTTTAGACCCGCAGTCAATCCCTACAACGGGGGCGGTTAAGTCTGCTAAGGTTGTAGTCGATCGGCTTTTAGAAAGACAGCGCCTTGATAACGGCGGAAATTACCCAGAAACGATCGCCGTTGTGTTGTGGGGAACCGACAACATCAAGACTTACGGCGAATCCCTCGCCCAAGTAATGTGGATGGTGGGAGTGAAGCCAGTTCCCGACGCATTGGGCCGGGTAAACAAACTCGAATTGCTTTCTTTAGAAGAGTTGGGACGCCCTCGGATCGACGTAGTAATTAACTGTTCCGGCGTATTCCGCGACTTGTTCATCAACCAAATGAATTTGTTAGATAAAGCCGTGAAAATGGCAGCGGAAGCCGACGAACCGTTAGAGATGAACTTCGTCCGCAAACACGCCCTGAAGCAAGCGGAAGAAATGGGAATCAACCTGCGACAAGCAGCAACCCGGGTATTTTCCAATGCTTCTGGTTCCTATTCATCTAACATTAACTTGGCGGTAGAAAACAGCACTTGGGAAAGCGAAGCCGAGTTGCAGGAAATGTACTTAACCCGCAAATCCTTCGCCTTTTCTTCCGACAATCCCGGAACAATGGAACAAGACCGGAAGATTTTTGAATCATCCTTGAAAACTGCGGAAGTGACCTTCCAAAACTTGGATTCTGCCGAGATTTCCCTAACCGACGTGTCGCACTATTTCGACTCCGATCCGACTAAATTGATCGGCAGTTTGCGCGCAGATGGGAAGAAACCGACATCCTTTGTTGCTGATACAACCACAGCCAACGCGCAGGTGCGGACGCTATCAGAAACCGTGCGTTTAGATTCGCGGACTAAGCTGCTGAATCCGAAGTGGTACGAGGGGATGTTGTCGCACGGTTATGAAGGCGTGCGGGAGATTTCTAAGCGTCTGGTGAATACGACTGGATGGAGTGCGACGGCGGGCGCTGTGGATAATTGGGTGTATGAGGATGTCAACACTACGTTTATCCAAGATGAGGAGATGCAGAAGCGTTTGCTTAACTTAAATCCTCATTCTTTCCGCAAGATTGTCAGCACTTTGCTTGAGGTGAATGGCCGGGGTTATTGGGAAACTTCGGAGAACAATTTGGATCGCTTGCGTGAACTTTATCAGGAGGTGGAAGACCGGATTGAGGGGGTCGAGTAAGGTTCCCAAATTAGTGTAGAATTGTGTAGGGGTAGCTGATACCCCTGCACTGTTTTGAAAAGACCAAGTTTATTTAAATAAATTTAATAGAATTGGTATAGCTTAAAGGTAGGGATTACCGTACTCCTACCACCTTCATCAGTAGGGAAAACTTTACACAAACTTTCGGTGAAAATCTCTAGTTAGTGTGTTATCATATATTTATATATAAAATTTTTAGTAAACAATCAATATATTAAAGTAAATTAATGACTCAAATAAACAAACTCCTAGGCAAGCTGATGCTTGGTGCATCTGATGCTAATTTTTCCTTTAGCGATTTATGTCAAATACTCCAGATTTTAGGATTTGAGGTAAGGAGTAAGGGGAGTCACCATATTTTCACGAAGGAGGGAGTCGCAGAGATTCTCAACCTCCAACCCCAGAAAGCAGATAAATCAAAAGCTAAAGCTTATCAAGTAAAGCAAGTTCGTGCAGTAATTCTGAAATATAAATTGGTCAACCAAGATGATAATGAAATATGAAGTAATCATTTACTGGAGTGAGGAAGACCAGGCATTTGTTGGCGAAGTACCTGAATTGCCAGGCTGTGCTGCGGATGGCGAAACTTATCGAGAAGCACTGCAAAATTTAGAGATTATTATGCAGGAGTGGATAGAAACCGCTAACGCACTCGGTCGTCCTATTCCTCAACCGAAAGGTCGCTTGATGTTTGCGTAGTTGAAATAGAATCACAGCCGATCGCCCCTATATTCCCCAAGGTGCGATCGCCCCTATATTCCCCAAGGTGCGATCGCCCCTTCTTTTACCTAATCAAATGGATTCAATATAGTTAACCCATCAACGCGCTTAAAATCCTTAGCATTGCGAGTTACCAAGACACATCTCTCAACTAAAGCACAGGCCGCAATTACACCATCACCTAATTTCAAGCGATAATCTCTACGAATTTGGGCTGCAGGATCTAAAACTGATTCTGTTAATGATACGCACTTAATAAGCCTCAAAAATTCCCGCAACTCATTCGCTTGTTCTTCTATCAATGCCGGGTAACAAAGTAACTATACCCAACTAATCGGAGATTAAAATGCCTCTGCATCTCCAGCTTCAATCTCATCAAATATAGGCTGAACTTCCGGCTCGTCATAGAAGTAGTAAATCAGAATGTTGGTATCGAGAAGATATTTATTAATCATCCCATTCTTCTCTAAGTTGCAACTGGAATTCCAAAGCATCCACACGCTTAGGCAAAAAACCTCGCCATCTCTTTAAATTTTTCCTTGGCAATCTTTCACTGCTACCCTGAGTCTGGGTTGTTACCCGATCGCGAACCAATGCTGACAATACTTCTAACAGTTGCTGTTGCTCTTCAAGAGTGAGATTTTGAGCCTGACTCAGTACCTTGCTATAAGTAGACATAGATTTTTTATTAAGATTTTTTGCTGATTGTCATTATAGCAATTTAGGATCGAAGGAAGTACGATCGCCCCGAACTTCGCCTGCATGGCGATTTAGTTTTGAGGAATGTTGCCAGTAATTTTAATGTTATCATCTACGCTTCAAGCCCAGCACGCTGAGAAAAAAGCTCGACAGAACCATCTGTAAACCGACAGTCAGGCAAGTGAGTGAGGGAATAACCAAACGCAGAGTTTTAGAAGGGTCGAGAGAACCGAAAGCTGTTTCGCTCCAGATAGTTAATGACAAGAACGAGCCAACTATTCCGATTAAAATCAGCGTAACTCCGACAATCAATCCTGTCTCTAGAGTGACATACCGAAATATTTTATTGAGTTTGGGATCTTCGGGCAGCAGTTTTTCACTGATCGCAAAAACTTTGGTGAAAAAAGCGAAAGTTACTGCTTGAAAACCGATGATAATGGCGATCGCAGCATAAAGCAGCGTGTGTACATCAAAGCTAATACTACCAATCTTTTGAGTACCAGGTAAGAGCCAGATGCCCACAATTAGACCCCAAATTATCAGCGCCACACCCGGATACAAAAACAGCCACCGAGGACTGTAAAGCAGCAGAAATCGTAGATGCCGCCAGCCATCTCGCCAAGTTCGCAAGTGCGGCGGGCGCGAGCGTCCATCGGGAGAAAGTATGGTTGGGACTTCAGTTATCCGCAATGTGTACAGAGATGCTTTGACGACCATTTCGCTAGCAAATTCCATCCCCGTTGTTTGCAAGTCGAGTTTCAAAATTGAGTCTCTCCTAAAACCCCGCAATCCGCAGTGAAAGTCCCCGACTGGACTCGCGAAAAATAACTGCCCAACCCATGTCAGCACCGGATTTCCTAAATATTTGTGCAGCGGCGGCATCGCCCCCGGTTTGATGCCCCCTTGAAAGCGGTTTCCCATTACTAAGTCGAAACCTTCTCGCAATTTGTTGACAAAAGCGTCGAGGTTGGAAAAATTGTAGCTGTCGTCAGCATCGCCCATGATAATATAAACTCCGCGCGCTGCGATGATGCCTCCCATGAGGGCGCTGCCGTAGCCTTTGGCTGCTACGGGCACGACTATCGCTCCCATTCTGGTAGCGATAGCTTGAGAACCATCAGTGCTGCCGTTGTCTGCTATGATGACCTCGCCGACAATATCAAGTTCGCGCAGGGAATTCTGTGCTTTCTTGATGCAGATTTCTAAAGTTTCTGCTTCGTTGAGGCAAGGCATGAGTATCGATAGTTCTAGAGTGTATTCTCCGCTGGGATTGGTCTGCTCTGCCATATATTTGTTCCACTCTCGATCGCGATCGACCATACTTAATTTTCCCGTATCTCTGCTTAAAATATTAGTGGTGAATAAAACCTAGCCAAACTTAATTAAAGTTTTTCAGGTTTTTGGGAACGGCAATTTTGGATTGTACTATAGGTTAGTAAACTTGTGAATAGAAGCGTTTTTTTGTTATTGCTTGCTGCAATATTGTGCGGCGTCGCAGGTCAATTCAGTCTGAAGGCAGGAGCTAAAATCTTAGGACCCATTGGCGCTGCTAATTTAATAGAAAAAATTATAGCAATGGCTACTCAGCCTTTGATAGTAGGTGGTCTTTCTTTGTATGCAATTTCTTCCATCGGCTTTATTGTAGTTTTGTCGCGGGCAAACCTTAGCATAGTCTCACCTTTATTGTCAATTAGTTACCTGTTTACTGTTTTAGGTGGCAAACTTATATTTCACGAGCCTTTGCCACCGCTGCGGTTAGTAGGGGTAGCACTAATTATGACGGGAGTAATTTTTGTACTCAGAGGTCAAGCTGGGGGAGTGACTGGAGGCAACTAGCGATCGCTTTTGATATTGATGTTTGAGTCCTGAGTGGATAAATTAAGCTAAAGGGTGCGTCCAAGTATTACGTTATGAATCGATACCGAAATCACAATTATGAATTATTATTTTCTTTCTTTTGCATGGGGAATTTGCATTCTTGTATCCCTGATTGGCTGGGGTGGAGCGGTCAACCGCATCCTTTTTCCCGATTACACAGTTGACTGGGGGCAAAGAGCCGCTTGGGGGATAGCTTGGAGTGTTATATTTGGGGGTTTATTAAATGTGACATGGACTATTTCACAAGCAACTATTTTAATATATATATGCTTGGGCGCACTTTACGGAATAATAGAGGCCTGGGCTAATAAAACTTCGATAGCCGACGATCTGAATCGGTTAATTAATGCTTTCAAAGAAAATATTTTTTTTGCGATCGGGACTGTTATCGCTTGCCTTATGACTGCTGTGCAATACAGTGGTTCGGTTTCTTGGCATAAATTTAATCTTCACGATGACTACCACGCCTATTTTGTATTTCCCCATAAAATGCTTCAAATAGGTTCTCTTGGTTCCGATCCTTTCAGCGAAAGAAGACTGGTCTCTGCACTGGGAGGACAATCATTCTTGCATACGTTCAGTCTCAGCGTGTTGGATGAAAGAAGTTTATATCTTATCGATCCCGGCTGCGCCTTAGTCATAATGATAGGGCTAATTATAGGATACTGTCAGCAAAAAAAGATTTCAAAAAACTCGACACTAATGATTGTGTTCGGCTTTTTATCAGTTAGCCGTGTTCATCATATAAATATAACTGGCATATTAATTCCGGTATGTCTTTTCTTCAGCTTATTTAGAGTTTTTGAGTGGGATCACCTCAAAGGAACAAATATCGAAAGTAATGCTGCAATTATAGGATTGCTTGCAGCCGCCATCTGCGCTTTAAAAAGCACATTTATTCCCGCGTCTATTATTTTTTTAACTTGTAGTTATTTTTTTTATATCCTTGGGAGCCACATAAAGGATAAAGCAATTTACGAATTTTGTTTGGCTAGTATTTTATTGGCTATGTTTGTTTTACCCTGGTCGATATCACTATATCAGTCATCAGGGACTTTACTATATCCCATATTTGGTAGAGGTCTTCATGGTTCTGTATACGGAGGCTCGGTCAAACTTCCTAATAGTGAAATTCCCCCAAACCTAGCAATTCAACTCACGCTGTATGCAATTTTAACAATTATTTCTATACCGACTGTATTGGCAATTAGATTTGGGATAATTGGTCTGGGTAAAAAGCCAATTGTTCGAGAAGCAACCCTGTCTATTTTTATTGGTGCAGTCACGGGAAATGCGGTGATACTATTTTCTACAGGAGGGTCAGATATCTACCGCTATTCATATCCGCTATTAGTAGTGATGTTCGTCATATTCATCTCAGTTTTGGGTGAAAATATCCCGCCAAATAACTTAAATATAAAAATTAAAAAAAGTGCCTTTAGCGGAGCACTAATTTTGTCTTTATTAGTAGCATTCGGTTTTCAGAGCTACAAGAATTTGGGAAAATTTCATAACCCCCTAGATAGAATATCCCGGCGGTTAAATAATGTACCTTTAGTGATACCACAAGAGCGCGATAAATATGCAAGAATGCTAGATTCAGTTCCGGAAAAAGAAATAGTTTTAACAAGACTTGACAAACCTTTTTTAATGAATTTTAGGAAACATACAATCTGGATTGCCGACTACCCAGGCGGGGCTAGCCTTCCGCCCGGTATGCCTTCATTTAAAGGAGAAGAAAAGCTAGCAGATTATCTAATTTCAAAATCGATTAGATATGTTGCATATTCTTACGCTAATGAAGCGAATTTTCCTAAGAAATCTTTACAAGTTAGACTCAGCCCAAAATGGCCTTTCTGGCTACGAAATCAGGCGTTGAACACTTTTGAATTTCAAGATAGCTTACAAAAACTTGGCGAAAGTCGCAAGCGGATTTATGATGATGGAGAAAATTTTGTAATTGATTTGTCAAGCAATAAAAACCAGTAGTGACATCAGTTTGATTTTTAGCTATTAAAATAAATGAGCAAACATCAATTATTGAGCAATCGCACCGCAGTTCTTGCTACCATGCACCAAAAAGAACGGGTAATGGCTCCAGTGTTGGAACGAGAATTGGGCGTAAATGTCCTAGTACCTGCGGCGCTTGACACTGATACTTTCGGCACCTTCACCAGAGAAGTTAAACGCTTAGGAACACAAATAGAAGCCGCTCGCCATAAAGCACAAAAAGCCCTAGAAATTGCGGGCGAAACTCTTGCCTTTGCCAGCGAAGGTACTTTCGGTCCTCACCCAATGATGCCGTATCTGCCAGCTAACAGAGAAATCGTAATTTTATTAGATAAAGCCAACAATCTAGAACTAATCGGCGACTCTTTCTCCGTTGAAACTAACTACAGTCACCAGTTAATTTCTAGTATAGAAGAAGCAGATAATTTTGCTAAAAAAGCTGGATTTCCCGAACACGCACTGGTGGTTATAGTTGGTGAAGCTGCGCTCGGTAACGGCGAGATTGTCAAGGGCATTAGGACAGAAAAACAATTTTTTGACGCTGTGACAGCAGGCTTAAAAAAATCGTCAACCGGCCGGGTTCATATCGAAACAGATATGCGCGCGATGTACAATCCAACTCGGATGAAAAACATCGAAAATGCAACTCTCGATTTAGTTAAAAAATTCAAGCGATTCTGCCCAGAGTGCGGTTGGCCGGGATTCGATATTGCTGAGATGAAAATCGGATTGCCCTGCGGACTGTGCTATTTTCCGACTCAGTTAGCGCGATCGGCAATCTATAAATGCAAGAAGTGCGGTTATACTAAAGAAAAACTATTTCCCGACGGTCGAGAGACTGGCGATCCTTCCCTTTGTCAATATTGCAACCCTTAGAAAAATAATTGCACAAAAATAGTAAAGTTTGTCACAATATTATTGATAGTTCCCTAATTAAATTCACTAATGATAGCCGTAGAAACAGAACGCAACTGGAAACCCGTTATTAAAGAATTCGAGG
>NZ_JAUBQR010000001.1:0-128845 GCF_036701385.1 Microcoleus sp. Pol12B4
CTGGCGAGGTTTTGGCTCAGGTTTTTGGTGCTGATAATTCTCTGACTTTTCTCGATTTTCTCACTCTTTCTACTTAAGACCACAGTGTAATAAACAGCGTGTAAGGTTCCATTCACACAGCACCTTACCGCTGTTTATTCAAAAAATCTAATCCTAAAAAAATAGCTGCGATGCTTCCTGCAACACAAATTTGTCGGTTTTTTATTTTTACCAAAACTTCGGTAAGGGGGACTAAAACTACTTCAATATCTTCGGTAATATCTAATTTAATTTTGCTGGCAAGCTTGACATTTTTAGCAAAGTATAGGTAGATAGAATTGGTGTCTTTTACGGGGTTATCATATAAGGTTGCTAGTTCCAAAAAATCTTCAGCAACATATCCCGTTTCTTCGGCAAGTTCTCTGGCGGCTGCCGATTTACCGCTCTCTTCAGCAGGGTTGAAAGATCCAGCAGGCAGTTCCAGCAAAATTTCGCCTACTCCGTGCCTGTATTGGCGCACTAATACAAGTTCTTGCTGCTCGGTCGTGGCAAATATTAGGGCGATATTGGGTCGGACATTAACAAAAAAGTCGTCTATAATTTGTCCGTTTGGCAATTCTATTTCATCTTGTCTAACCTGACACCACTTGTTTTTAATAACGAAGCGCGATCGCAATAATTTCCATTTAGTTAAAATTTTCATATCAATACTCCGGACAGTTTTTGAGACTGAGGCTGAAACCCTCATTCTACCGTTAGCATTTGACCTCGCTGAGAAGGCTGAAACCCTCATGCTGCCGTTGTTGATTGAAAACTGTCCGGACTATTGTCATATCGCCATAATGCTAAACTTTCAGCGTCATCCGAAGGCACAATTTTCCCATCCATAATCTATTTCAGATAAAAAATTTCACTTAGCCGCCATGCCATACAAAAAATTACTCACCCGATTTGGGGAAGACTTACAAAAATTGACTGTTAATTCTCTAGCACCCGGATTGTTTGCGATCGAGTCACTGAGTCTGAGTCTAGCAGTCGTTGCCGCAGTTGCGACAGTGTCGGCAAAACTAGAACCAGCAAATGCTTCTACAGTCACAAGTTGGAAATTCTATCCGGCGACGAATCAGTTAGAAATTACTCTTCCAGAGGGAACAACCCCCACATATTCTCTACTCAACCCGTCTCAGATTGCTGTGGATTTACCCAATACTGAGATCGGAGTAGATGCAACTCAGCTATACCCACAAGGCAGAGTGCGTTCTGTGGGGGTGAGTCAACTTCAACCGGGAACGGCGAGAATTCTGGTCAATTTGGCTCCTGGAGTCGGTTTCAGCGCAGGGAAAGTTCAGTTCCAAAGAATAGGGGTAGAAAATCGCTGGGTGTTGCGTCCTTCGATCGAACCGACTCCAATAATTATGGAAACTTCCGAAACTCAACCCCAGCCTGCAATACAAGTACCGCAAAACCAGCCACCGACAGATTCCAACTCAACTTCTGCCACAGAGGTCGATCGACCTGAGCCTCCTATTTCCCCGAATCCCGGTTCAAATTTTTCGCAGCGGTCTACTTCAAATGACCAAATCCGGCCGATAACAGTGCCTTTAGTTAATGTTCGCCTTGACGAACGCCGTGGGGTACAAGCTGCTGCGGTACCCCGCCTAGCCCCTCAAATAACGGCTGTTGCTGCACCCCAACAGCGCACCCTTACTTTTGGTGAATCACTTCCTCGCGGCCACTCAAATGCTCCTTTGCAGGCTGCGACTGGGGCGAATGTTTTGTTGCCGGCGGGCACGGAGCTCAGTTTGCTCTACCCCGGTGATCAGGCTTTGCACCTTGCCCGTGCGAAGCCCAGCCGAGAGGAAGTGCTGCTGCTGCAAGGGGGAATTCTCGACAGTCTTGGCAATACGATCATACCTGCTAATACGCCAGTCATCGGTAGGTTTGAAACAACCAACCTCGGCAGTCGATTTGTAGTCGAAGCTATTAGTTTCAACGGTCGCAATATTCCTCTCTTGGCTCGGTCGGAACCCGTGGGAGGCCGACGAACTCAGCCTTCCGATCGTAGTTTGTTGCGAAATACTGGTATTGGTGGCTTAGCTTTGTTCTTGCTTAGCGGCTTTTCCGGTATCGGTTTGTTGGCGGGAGCAGCCGGTGGTGTTGCTACAACTTACGTCGCGGCTCCTCAACCTGCTACGATTCAACCTGGCCAAATTTTGCAAGTTCAGTTAACGGAAGATTTTTCCCAGTTCAGTTTTTGAAGCAAGAAGGAAGAGGGGACAAGGAAGAACGAAGAAGTTCGAGGTAAGACTTCTTTTTTCCCTCGAACCTCTTTGTTTAAAATTTACTTAGAGCAGTTTTCCATTCTATGAAATAAAGTAAGGACTTAGGCAAAGCCTAAGTCCTACTCCCTATCTGTAATTGACTCAACTGAAAACCGCTATATCGGGGATTTAGAAATTTTGACCTTCCGTGGTTGGAGCTATCGAACCCGGTTGGTTGAGGAACAGGTTTTTAGCGCCGTCGTTTTGGTAGATACAGTTAATTTCGGGTTGAGCTTCCAGGGGGCCGGTGAAGCCAAAGGTGTTCATGCGATTTTTGCAATCGCGCACTTGGTCTTGGCTGATGAGTTTTCTTTGTTCCAGAATTGCCCAGTTATTGGTTCGCAGGACGCATCCGGGGCGCATACTCGGCTGCGAGATGTAGACGTTAAAAGGGTTGAGGGTGACGTAGAGGCGCATATCTGTCACCATCGCGCTTGCTCCAAACTGCACGCAAAGTTCTGGGTTAGGGGCGCTGCGATCGATAAATTCACGGGAGGCTACGTTCTCTGGGCTAATTGTAGCTGTGGAGCTAAAGGCAATGCCAATCCCAATTCCCAGAATAAAGACGGCTGTTAAGATTCCTAGGGTGGCGGAATTGAGGAAAGAGGGTTTGCCGGACTGAGGTTGACGCCGCGACTGTCCGCCCAAGGAGCCGGGGTAGTCGGAGTCTTCATCTCCTCGGGATGGGTCGCCGCTGAATCTGTCGTTGTAGGATTTAGGTTTGCGTTTCATATAAGGTTCCCTCAGTTCTGGAGACTCAACAGGTAGTAGTTTGTTATTTTTAACCGATCTCGCCTTTCTAATATTATGGCGCTAGGAAGGTTGTTGCTACAGGCCCAGGACACCTCCTATGGGTTTGGTGTTGGGTTCACAGCTCGAGATCGACCAAGGGGCTGCCTTGTCTGAATTTTCAGATTTCAATAAAATAGCTGAAAGTGACATACTCTTGCACAGCGGAGGAATCCGGCTCAAGACTGTTAACAAATTTTAACATTTTACAAGTCAGGAGGTATAGATTAGTGTCTGTCGAAATTATTCAAAAGCCTTCCACAGTCCGTAAGCTTGCACCGCGCTACCGCGTTCTGCTGCACAATGATGATTTCAATCCTATGGAGTACGTGGTGCAGACTTTGATGGCGACGGTACCGAGTCTGACTCAGCCACAGGCGGTAAATGTGATGATGGAAGCCCATACTAACGGGATGGGATTGGTGATTGTTTGCGCTCTCGAACACGCTGAGTTTTACGCTGAAACGCTCAATAATCACGGATTGAGCAGCACCATCGAACCTGACGATTAGAACCTGACGGTATTGCAACGGATTCGCCCAGTGGTTTCAGGCTGATACCGTCAACCCTCATACCAAAAAGCCAAGGGTCGAACCCTTGGCTTTTTGGTATATTTAATCTGGTAGATATGGAAATTTGAAGAGCATAGATTTTTCGGAACTGCCGGAAGTGGTTCCGAGCTAGGTGAGCTCGATCACCACTTTCAACTCTCCAATCTCAAATCTTTATCCGAGGAAACTAAAGAGGAAATTAATAACGTCCTCCTCCGCCTCCTCCTCCGCGAGCAAATTTTCCAGGACCGCCGCCGCCCCGGTTGCCGCCACCCCGGCCGCCTTCATCTTCGCGGGGCTTAGCTTTGTTTACTTTGAGGTCGCGACCCATCCACTCTGCTCCGTCGAGAGCACTAATGGCTGCATCTTCTTCTGCATCTGTGGACATTTCTACAAAACCAAAGCCGCGGGGGCGACTGGTTTCTCTGTCGGTAGGTAGATGTACTCGCTTAACGGTTCCGTATTCGGCGAAGACGGTGGTGATGTCTTCTTGGGTAACTTGGTAGGATAAGTTACCGACGTATATCGACATGAGGAATAACTCCAAAATTTAGACAGTGCGAAGATTTCAGTTTCGGAGAGTCCCCTGCCGATACAGAAGGGCAAGTTTTTAGACAATTCTGTAGCAATGAACAAAGCCTGCAACTGAATCTGATTCACACTTGGTACTTTAACATAGAATAGCGTCTTTTGAGTAGGTTTTAGGAGTCAATTAAGTCGTTCTAATTAAAGGTAAAACTTTTAGGGTATTCAGAAACCTGGTCGATCGGTGTGATGTTTTGCCTGCTGTGGAAGCAGAGAAAGTTATGCCGCCCGCTTTCACCGCAGGAAAGATACATCCACCTTGCCAAAGTTGGTACTCAAAGCTAGGTTTACGTTTTCCAGGGCTTTGACTAACCACACCACGCCTTCTCGGGTACTGCATTCGTAGTGACCGAACAAAATTGCCAGCCGCTTTTCTAGGTAGGGCTTGACTTTGCCGCAAATTAGTACGATTTTCAGCAGCAAACCAGTGGTTTGGGTGGGGCCGAGGTTTGAGATCAGGTCGATGAAGACAAAGTGGTTGGGCCGCACAGGACTCTCTACTACTAAAAAGTTCAATAACTGGCTGCAAGTTCTGATCATTAAAAATTCATTAAACTTTTGATCGTCGCTGTGGGGCAGGGTATTTTGTAGTTGCTTATACAATTTTTCGTTAAAGAGACGTTTGCCGTAGCGCTCATCGGTGACAGAAGAAATCAGGTATTCGTACAAGTCGTCTTTAAAGGAGCGATAGGACTGATTTGTGCTGGCGTTCGCCGTGAAACGGCCCGCTAGCTGTCTGTACGTATCGGCTCCTTCCACTTTTCCCACAAATTGCTTGAGGGCAAAGAATAGTTCCGGGTCGGTCAACAGGGTCGGATTTTTTATAACTTGTATATTTCTGCCGAAGGAAAGGGAAGTTTCTCGACGGGCTATTTGGGCTTTTCTCACTTGGTGAGCAACATATTGTGAGAGGTTGATCTCAAATTGCTGCTGCTTTTGAGCTTGGATTTTTTTAATAATTTTTTGTTGTTCGTAGGTGCTGTCGTCGCTGAGGAGGCAGTGTTTGTAGAGGTAGGGGTAACGGGGAATTAAGGTTCCGAGGGCAAGGGTAGCAGGGGTTTTGCTGTTGCTGCTATCTTCATTGCTGTGAGTTATGACTTTGGCTAAGCGTTGGAGGGTGAGGTACTGTTCACTTTCGGTAAATTGATTTACTAATTGGGGGATAGAGCCTCGCCCCCGCGATCGATTGTATCCAAATAATATTTTGGGCGCTTCTTCAAACACAGCGATCAATTCAGGGATGGCTGCTTGCTTGCTGGGGTATGTTTGCCAACGGTTGATCATGATGTGGCAGCAGCGGTTGAGGATGTATTTGAATTCTTGTTCGGCGTGTTTTGAGGCTGCTATTTTGTCAAGTGCGTCGGCGATCGAGCGATCGGGATATCCGGTACCCTGGATAAACAATGTGCGAAAGCGGCTGATGAGTTCGGCCGGCTGCTCTCGTTGTACCAACTCCAGCCAATGCTTGTAAAGTAGCTGTTCTTCTTCGTGGCTTTGTCTGTTGTAGTCGTTCACTGTGGATTAACCCTCCGAGGCTGGGGCAGGAGCTTTCAGCGCTATTAGCTTGATGAATTGGCAAATGAATCGCAATAATTGAGTCAACCAAGCTTCTCGCCGGCTGAGACTTATGGGTAGAAGCTGTCAGCAGCTTAAGCCGGTCGATATTTTTTGCTTAGTTAAACTATTTATCAACACCAGCATGACATGAATTGTTGGTAATTAGCAAGGCCTTAAATCACCATCGACTGTGTAAAGTATTGGTAAAGATTGTGGGTGGGTACGGGATAATTTCTTAGTGGGCCGACGATTTAGTATTAGGATGATCAAGGTCAATCCTGATCCGCAGCCTGCTGTTAGTGAAATTTGAGGTTGGGCGGGGTAGAATTAGCTGTGAAAATAATTATTTGAAATGTGAGTGCTGGTTATGGTTTGTCGTGTAAGTATCGCCCAACTATCTGAAGTTTTAAGTGTACCTTTGCCTGCTGTGTCTGAGGGCGTTTTGACAGCTTTAGGGACAGGTATTGCCACAGATACGCGCACTCTTGAGGGGGGTGAAGTATTTTTGGCGCTGCGGGGAGAGCATTTTGACGGCCATCAATTTGTGGCAAAAGCCCAGGATTTGGGGGCGATTGCCGCGATTGTCGATCGAGATTGGCAAGAGGAATTGCCGAATTTTCCGCTGTTGCGCGTTGATGATACTTTAAAAGCTTATCAGTCGATCGCCCGCTGGTGGCGTGACCAATTCAGTATACCTATAGTTGCTGTTACTGGGTCTGTAGGTAAAACTACTGTTAAAGAGTTAATTGCGGCGCTTTTGTCAACGACGGGAAATGTTCTTAAAACTCTATATAACTACAACAATGAAATTGGCGTACCAAAAACTTTGTTGGAGCTTTCACCGACCCACAATTATGCTGTAATTGAAATGGGGATGCGCGGGAGTGGCGAAATTGCGCTGCTGTCGAAAATTGCGCGTCCTACTGTGGCGGTAATTACTAATGTAGGAACGGCACATATCGGGCGATTAGGATCGGAAGAGGCGATCGCCCAAGCTAAGTGCGAACTGTTAGCCGAAATGCCTGCGGATAGCATTGCTATTCTCAATCACGATTGTGACAAATTAATCGCAACTGCGTCAAAAGTTTGGCAGGGAAAAACTTTAACTTACGGTTTAGAAGGCGGGGATTTGTGTGGGAAATTGCTCAACCCTGATACAATGTCTGTGGAAGGTGTAGAATTGCCACTGCCGCTGCCGGGACGGCACAATGCTGTAAATTATTTGGCGGCTTTGGCTGTAGGAAAAGTGTTAGGTATTGATTGGGAAGTTTTAAAGCAAGGTTTGTCTGTGCAGTTACCGGATGGACGGGCGCGCCGCTACGATTTGCCGCAGGATATTGTGATTTTGGATGAGACTTACAATGCGGGTTTGGAGTCGATGTTGGCGGCCCTGAGACTGTTAGCAGATACTCCTGGAAAGCGCCGGATTGCGGTGTTGGGAACGATGAAGGAATTGGGCGATAGGGCGATCGAATTTCACCGACAAGTGGGAATGGCGGCGCGAGAGTTGCAGCTTGACGCTTTGTTTGTTTTTGCTGATTTTGAGGAAGCAGCGGCGATGGCCGCGGGCGCTGCGGGTTTGCATTTTGTGGAGATAGGAGATATTACAGCCAAGGATGGGCGGGAAGATTTAGCAAAGCGGTTGTTGGGATTTGTCGAAAAGGGCGATCGGATTTTATTTAAAGCTTCTCATTCAGTTGAGTTGAATCGAGTTGTGGAGAAGTTTAGGGCAGATTTTGCGGGGGAGTAATAGAAAAGAAATTTTGGGGATGTGCAATTATGCGATCGCTTCTAGTCGATCGCCGCCTCAAACTCACGTTTCGATCGTTGATGCGTAGGGTAAGATGCCCATCTGCACCTAAGTCCCGATGGCTCAATATTTTGATAGCCCTCTGGCCTCGATTTCGATATCGGGATCGATCTCAATTATTGAAATTTTGGCATTTTCAACTACTGTATTTCCCATCATTGTATTGTGCATTGCCTCAAACTTAGATTCTTCCTTAGCAATTCGTTCGTAGTGCAAAATTACGTGATAACGCTTTTCAATAGGCTCTCCAGAATCTGAAATTTCCACCGCGTCCCAATCTATATTTTGAGATTGTTCGGCTTGCTGGCGGTAGCGAGAGGCTAAATTTTCTAGGGCGATCGCGATCGCGTGTTCTTTCGTTTGTCCGTAAAAATTCATGGTATCATCAGGGCGATCGCTCAGAGACGATGAAATCTGACAAAGATACTGCCCGTTTGATTGAGCGCAAACGTCGATCGCAATTGTACCAGCAGTGCGATCGGGATTTATTTGAGTCATAAGCTGTTCGGCATTTAAAAGACGATAGTAGGGTGCGTCAGTCCATGAGCGTTTCCCTTGTCCAGTAACTATTCTAACTGACGCACCCTACAAGGCTGAAACTCACCACAGCACAAGTTTTAGGAGCCGGGGAAGCATAACCTATTTCAGGATATGTCGAAAAAAAGCTAAAATATCGATTAGTTTTCGTTGAACTTGTAATGTCGGAGAGCAGATATGAATTCAGTTGAGGAGACCGGATTGTCACAAATCGTTGACTTGCCACTGATAGGGTCTGCTGAACAATATCTCTTCTCAGTCGAGGACGATCGAGAGCGTGCTGATAAGCTACAAGAATTACTTGTCCCTAAGCTTAAAATTCTCATTGAACAAGCTTGTGACCTAATTCACCAAGTTTATGGCACAGATGTACTCTCAGATTGCCGAATAACGACTACACCAGCTCATCGATCTGGAGCCAAGAAAACCAAGCCCGTGGAAATAGCAAGCGCTGGCTTGGCTATAAAAGGAAAAAGTTGGTATTTCCAACAGAGGTTCGCGTGTAATTCTGATAGTTTGTATGTGCAGTTTTTTGGATTAAGAGGGCTAGAAGGCAATCCAATTGTCCAAGTCCTGAAGAACCATTTGGAAGATGTTACTCGGATTTTGGAGCAGGGTAGATATGAAGTTTACTCTGATGCTATTGCACCGGGAGAGCCTAAAAAGTTAGAATCTTATGAGTCAATTAACAAGCTGCAATTGGTTCCTGAACCAGGTTGGAAAAGCACTTATATTTGGAGTCCATCCCTAGTTCTTCCTATTAAAGACCTAGATGCAGCTCAGCCAGTGATTGATAACTTTGTCGAACTCTTTGCTATCTTTCGTGCTGCAATAAATGTGTTTCTTGGTGAGGAAGATCATTTTGAGGACTACCTAAAATGTTTGTGGGATTGGCAAAATCCGCTTCAGGTTCAGGAATCTGTAACTACTACTAGATTCTTTCCTGATGAAGTAGATGCAGTACAAACATTTCGTGAGGGGGCAGTACGGCAAGTTTCAGTCAACGCTTATGAACGAGAGCCTAAAGCTCGGCAAAAATGTATTGATTATTACGGTTCAAGTTGCTATATTTGTGATTTCGATTTTGGCAAAACTTTTGGACAACCAGGAAAAGGTTTCATTCATGTTCATCATCTAAAACCCCTTTCAGAAATTGCAGAAGAGTATGAAATTGACCCTATAAAAGATTTGCGTCCTGTTTGCCCAAATTGTCACGCTATGATTCATCGTCGTTCACCACCATTTAGTCTTGAAGAAATCAAGATGTTGTTGATGTCTGCTCGTGGTTCTACTATCTAATATGTGGGGCTTGCTGAATAAGCCGATCGCAAACCCAGACCACGCAATATGCGCTATATTCAGCAAACCCTAATTACTATCAACGGGGTTTTAAACCCAGTTTTCTAATAAAATGCCTACTGTCGGCGAATCATAGCCATCACAGCATCAACCGTAAGTTCCGGGAGAATACCTAAAACTGGTAAAATATCTGCACCCGAACAGATTATAGGTAGCTCCTCACCCTGCCATACCCAAACTTGTTGGTGAGAGAGATCGATTAGCCATGCTAATTGCGTGCCGTTAATGAGGCAGTGGAGGATCTTATTCTGCAATTTTAAAGTGCTTTGATCCGGCGATAGAATTTCAATTAACCAATCCGGTGCGCCGTTAAGTGGTCCGTCTTCATCGGTAAGCCGATCGCCTGCTACAATCGCTATATCTGGTACTGGCGAGTAGGGAAGTACCAAGCAACGCAACTCTGGTATCGCTTCAAATCGATCAGTCCGATCGTTGATATAGTTAACCAAGTTGTGTTGCAGTCGCGAATGAAAAAGGGTTGGCATAGTTTTTTGAACTGCTCGTCCCAGAATAAATTCCCATGCAGGCGAGGATTCAATATCCGGTTGAGCGAGGAAGTCTGTTAGTGAAAGTGTTGCGATCGACTCAATCATATTTTTTTGTCGAACCTCACTGTACTTATTATCTAGATTAAATCCCCGACTTCGTAGAAGTTGTCGGGGATTTAATTGTTCTGTTTGACTCCAGATAGCACCTACCGGGAGTCAAAAGCACTACTACTTCGCGGCTTGACGCTCTTTTGCCGCCTTAATCACTTCTTCAGCGATGTTGCTCGGACAAGGAGCATAGTGCGAGAAGGACATTGAAAACTGTCCGCGCCCAGAGGTCATAGTACGCAAATCGCTAATGTAACCAAACATTTCGCTCAACGGCACATCGGCCTTGATCCGTGCTCCTGTTTGGCTTGTCTCCTGAGATTTCATCATCCCCCGGCGGCGGTTGAGGTCGCCGATCACGTCGCCCATGTAGTCATCTGGAGTGAATACATCGACATTCATAATCGGTTCGAGCAACTGAGGCCCGGCTTTCGGCAGAGACTGACGATAAGCCGCTTTGGCAGCAATTTCAAAGGCCATTGCTGACGAGTCTACGGGGTGGAAACCGCCTTCTAGAAGCGTGAATTTCAAGTCTAGGCAGGGGAATCCGGCCAAGACGCCTTTGTCGATGCAGCTTTCAAAGCCTTTTTCGACCGCTGGCCAATATTCTCTCGGCACGCTACCACCGGTCACTTTTGACTCAAACTGGAAGCCGCTTCCCACCTCACCAGGCTCGATCACATAGCCGATTTTGGCAAATTGACCGGAACCACCTGATTGCTTTTTGTGGGTGTATTCGTCTTCGAGGCGCTTGGTAATCGACTCGCGGTAGGCTACCTGTGGTTCGCCGACTTCTACTTCGATGCCGTGGGTGCGCTTGAGAATGTCTACTTTGATGTCGAGGTGTAACTCGCCCATCCCCTTGAGAATCATTTCGCCGCTTTCTTGATCCGTCACCATGTGGAAGGATGGGTCTTCTTGCACCATCTTGGTGAGGGCTGCTCCCATTTTTTCTTCGCCGCCTTTTTGTTTCGGTTTGACCGAAATCGAAATAACGGGATCGGGGAATACCATCGGCTCTAGGGTTGCGGGATTTTTGGGGTCGCAGATGGTGTGTCCGGTGCGGACGTTTTTCATGCCCACGATCGCCACAATGTCCCCGGCTTGGGCCGATTCAATTTCTTCGCGAGAGTTGGCGTGCATTTCCACCAAACGGCTGATGCGCTCGGTCTTGCCTGTGGCGGTGTTGAGTACGGTGTCGCCCTTGGACAGAGTACCGGAGTACAGGCGCGTGAAGGTTAGAGCACCGTAGCGATCGTCCATGATCTTAAACGCCAGTGCCCGCAATGGTCTGTTGGGATCGACGATCGCAAACTCGCCGGTTTCCTCGCCATCGAGATCGACTTCTGGCTGCGGTGTGACTTCCATCGGGTTTGGCAGGTAGTCAACTACGGCATCTAGAACCAACTGCACGCCCTTATTCTTAAACGATGAGCCGCAGTATGTGGGGAAAAATGCCCGATCGCGAGTACCTTTGCGAATACAGCGCTTGAGGTCATCAATACTCGGTTCATTGCCTTCGAGATATTGTTCCATCAGAGTGTCGTCTTGCTCGACGGCCAGTTCGATCAACTGTTCGCGCCAAGTTTCGACATCATCGACCATATCGGCGGGGACATCTTTAATTTGATAGTTCATGGGATCGCCGGAATCATCCCAGATCCAGGCTTTGCGGGTCAGCAAATCGACTACGCCGCAAAACTTTTCTTCTATGCCGATCGGCAATACCATCACCATCGGTTTAGCTCCGAGGATTTTATCAACTTGCTTGACAACGCGGTAAAAATCTGCACCGGTGCGATCGAGCTTGTTGATGTAGATGACGCGAGCGACTTTGGAATCGTTAGCGTAGCGCCAGTTGGTTTCAGATTGCGGTTCAACTCCACCCGAACCGCAGAACACACCAATGCCACCATCGAGAACCTTCAAAGAACGGTAAACCTCGATCGTAAAATCGACGTGTCCCGGAGTATCAATGATGTTGAGCTGATGCTCGTTCCAGAAGCAGGTGGTAGCAGCGGACTGAATCGTAATCCCGCGCTCTTGCTCCTGTTCCATGAAGTCAGTAGTCGCCGCGCCTTCGTGAACTTCACCAATTTTGTGGATTTTGCCTGTCAGTTTCAGGATTCTTTCTGTTGTGGTGGTCTTGCCAGCATCTACGTGGGCGAAGATGCCAATATTTCGATAACGAGTGAGATCTTTCATAATTACTGTTGAGATTAAATTCGACGAACCGTCGGCGACCACCTGCAAGCGTAACCAGCGAGGAATCAATGTTGCCTTAGGCGCCAGTACAGGCTAGATTTCCTTTCCCCTGTTTCTGGCAGAACTATCTTAATTTTGACACTTCCCCGTCATTCCTGCGAAGGATTTTTGGTTCGATCGGTACGGGAATCCTTACAATTCATAAAAATACCCTAGACCAAGGGAAAAATTTTCTGTGAAAGTTAGGTTGGGTTCAGAAAGTAGGTTGGGTTGAGGCACTCGTACCCAACAAATTCTTGTTTTTGACGCTTCGCTCAACTTGATATTTTGCACCATTCTCAGCAAAACGGTATAAAGCGGGTTTTCCTGACAAAAAACCTCAGATTTTACGTGACTTTGTGGCAAGAAACCCGGTTTCTGACATTAAATCTGACATTAAATAGGTAGGTGCAAATAAATCAGCCTACGGGGAGAGGGCGCGTGAGTGGAGCAATAAACTGCCGGCTTTGATAGATATTCGCTTAACCCGACCATACAAAATATTATTAAAAACACCGTTGCTGCGTCCAGGAATATCTAAGTCAAAATCGACCCGCTCATCATCCGCTGATATCTCCGCTCCAATTCATCCCGCACCACCGGCCACTGATTCAAAGTTTCATCATTCTCAATTACCATTTGAGCCGCGGCCCTCGCCAACTCCAAAACCTCCTGATCCTCCACCAAACTCGCCAAAGCAAAATCGGGCAAACCCGACTGCCGAGTTCCCAAAACCTGACCTGGCCCGCGCAATCTCATGTCCATTTCCGCAATAAAAAAGCCATCTTGAGATTGTTCTAAAACCTTCATTCTCTGCATAGCTTCCGCCGTTTTGGAACCGGGCATTAACAAACAATAAGAACGGTTGCTGCCCCGACCAACTCGACCCCGCAACTGGTGCAATTGGGACAGTCCAAAACGCTCAGAATTTTCAATCAGCATTACCGTTGCATTCGGCACGTCTACTCCCACTTCTACGACAGTAGTAGATACTAAAATATCAGTTTCTTTGTCCCGAAACTTAGAAATTGCTTCATCTTTGTCGGCACTGCTCATTCTGCCGTGGAGCAAACCCACCTTAAACTCAGGAAATACACTTTTTTCAAGTTTCTCTTTTTCCTCAATTGCCGATCGCACGTCCAACTTTTCCGACTCCTCCACCAGCGGGAGCACCACATAAACTTGACGCCCGCTCGCCACTTCCCGCCGAATCAAATCGTAAGCTTGAATGCGTTCTTTGGCAGACAGTACAGTGGTTTGAATAGCCTGCCTACCAGGGGGAAGTTCATCAATTTGACTCACATCTAAATCCCCGTGCAGCGTCAGCGCCAGCGTCCGGGGAATGGGAGTTGCCGTCATCGTCAAAACGTGGGGAGCTTCGCCTTTTTGCTGCAATTTAGCGCGCTGGTGCACACCGAATCTGTGCTGTTCGTCAATTACCGCCAAACCCAATTTATGGAAATTTACCGTATCTTGAATCAGCGCGTGAGTTCCCACTAAAACTGGCAATTCTCCGGTTTCTAACTGGCTGTGAATTTCCCGGCGCTTTGCTACTTTTGTCGAACCAGTTAACAGTTCAACTGACAAGTGCATCAAGTTAAACCAACCTACCAATTTGCGGTAGTGCTGTTCTGCTAAAACTTCTGTCGGCGCCATTAACGCGGCTTGATAGCCGGATTGAATTGCTGCTAGCATTGCCACTACGGCCACTACGGTTTTGCCAGCACCGACATCGCCTTGCACTAATCTGTTCATCGGTTGCGACGAAGCTAAATCATTGAGGATGTCGTTAATTACTCTTTCTTGAGCATTAGTCAAGGCAAAAGGCAAGATTTCATAAAAATGTTCGATCAATTTGCCACTAGGAATGATGACAGCACTAGCTTGAGCTTTCCTTTGGGTTTGGCGGCGCTTTAAAAGTCCTAATTGCAGGTAGAAAAATTCGTCAAAGACTAAGCGGCGGCGGGCGGCGGCCAAACAATCTCGATCGAGCGGAAAGTGAATATTAGTCACGGCATCGGCTAAACCCATTAAACCGTAACGCTCGCGCAAATCCTCTGGTAGCGATTCTGGCAACATTTTCGCCGCCGGCATTGCAGCCAAAATCGATCGCCTCACCGAACCAGCATTCACCCCTTCCGTCAGCGGATAAACTGGTATCAGGCGGCCGACTTTCATTGATTCGATCGCACCGCCGGAGTCGTCTAATACTTCTAACTCAGGATTTTCTAAAGTAATTCCATATTTACCTTGCTTCACCAACCCGGAAGCTGCCAGCACCGCACCAGTACAATACTCGCGCTTTTTGAATTCTTGCCAACCGCGATTGCTGTAGCGAGGGCCTGCAAAAAAACGACTAATTTTTATTTCTCCGGTGCGGTCTTTTAAAATTACTTCTAATATGGTTAACTTCTTATTCTTTGGACTAGAAAAGCAATTGCAGCGTTTTACTTCGGCGATCAAAGTGACAGTTTCCCCAGCTACGAGTTCGCGAATTTGTACTTGCTTTGCATAGTCGATGTGGTTGCGGGGATAGTAGTAAAGCAAGTCATATACAGTGTATAAACCCAGTTTTACCAAGCGGTTGCCGTTGGCAGGGCCGATGCCGATGACGCGGGTTAACTGTTGGTCGAGAGTCAGGCTGGGCGGTGGGGGTGCTGTACTCAGGGGTGCAGTTCGGGGAACGGAAAGTGCTGGGGCGGTTGGTTCAGAAGCGTTAGCGTTTGCGGGTCGGACTTGTCCTACTTGTTCTTGCTGGTGGCGAGTTTCTTGTTCCCAAACTTGCTCCATGTGCCTCAGAAAACTGACCGTAATGGCGATCGAATGTTGGCGCTGTTCGAGATCTTTCTGAGGGTAGATGTCAAATTCAGCCGCTAGTTGTCTGGCTCGATCGCGCGAAGAAGCCACCACAGAACCTGCAAGTTGTCTCAAACTCAGGCCCAGAAACTCGCTGAAGCGGTATTGACTGCCTTGGATGTCGTTAAATCCGCGATCGGCTTCTACTGAAAGAGCTTTTTGCAATCGCTGCCATTCTGGTTGATCGATAGTCATATAAATTTTAGATTTTAGATTTTAGATTTTAGATTTTAGATTTTAGATTTTAAATTTTAAATTTTAAATTTTTCTTTTAAGAAGCTTCTACTAAAAAAATTATAACACCGAGAAACCGGGTTTCTTTAATAAACCCGGTTTCTCAGTAGCCTAAAAGTTTGACGTTTTAGCTTTTTCTTTCTTCCCTCGGACTTCTTGGATCGGACTTATTCCCTCGGACTTAAACCCGTTAAATCAGTTACATCATCCGTTGGTGAACTTCCTTCTTCCTTCGACATCCGATCAATCTTCAAACCAACTCGATCGCCAAGCCGACTCAGCCTCCACCACAGCGAGTTCCCGCTGCTTTTTCTGGTAATCGCGGCCCAGCGAGTTCAACTTTACAGACAGGTTACGAATTTGCTGACGCCAAGCCGAGGTTCCCGCATCGGCAAACTCTATTTCCGATAGCCGCAGTTTAATCGCTGTAATGTGCAGCGCCCTACTACCAAAGGTTGCTGCCAATTTTCGCGATGCTGATGAGGCATCTGTTTCAATGATTAAGTTTAATAAGTTAGGGGGTCCAGCAACACTATCACCGGAGGATTCAGCACCAGAAGCAGCTTCTAGAACCGGTTCTGGCAATTGACTCGGCAAGATTCCCGACTGTTGCAGCAAGCGGTTGGTGTCGCGAGAAAGCAGCTTGAGTATATGGACGATCGACTTTTCAATACTATTTTGCCAGCGTGCCAAACTTTCAGGGGAATTGGCGTTTGGCAATTGATAATTTGCCAATGAAAATAGATAGTTAATTGCGGAAACTTGGTTTTTTTCCTTTTGGTCTTCTTCCTTGTCGTCTGCTTCGTCTGCTTCGTCTTCCTCTTCGTCTTTGTCGAAGTCGTCTTCGTCTTCCTCTTCGTCTTCCTCTTCCTCTTCCTCTTCCTCTTCCTCTTCCTCTTCCTCTTCCTCTGCTTCTGATTCAGTCACCAGCGATCGCAATTTTTCCTCCGACGCTGCGGCCAAAGCCCTTACAGACTGCTGCATTTTTTGCCTCCCCTCGAAGGACAACTTGAGAAACGACTCAGGTACTGCTTGAGTGCAAAGGTGATAGCAAGCCAAAATTAACTGCTGCCGCACCGCTTGTCCCAACGCAGTTAAATAACCTTCGTAGGTACTGCTAAACTCTAACTTCAAGGCAGCTAAAGACTCTTCGAGTCCTGCCAAATCTTGCTCTATTCGCTCTCTTGGTCGCACCATATCTCTTGTATAAAATTAAAATAGGACTTACGCAAGTTTTAAATCCTTACGCTATCTGTAATAAGGTATCCACTGCACGCCCTACAAATATAGTTTGTCCATAAGTCCTGTAAAAATTAAAAATTAAAAATGTGAAAAATCGATTTTTCACATTTTTAATTTTTAATTTTTAATCTTAATTTGGGATTATTGAACACCCATTTGGGCTGCCACTTCGTCGGCAAAGTTAGCTTCTACCTTTTCAATGCCTTCGCCCAACACAAAACGCACAAATCGGCGCACTTGGACATTTTCTCCAATTTGGGCGATCGTTTGTTTCACCAACTCTTCCACCGAGATATTCTGATCTTTAATAAAAGGCTGATCCATCAAAGATAACTCTTTCATGCGCTTCTCAATCCGCCCTAGAACAATCTTTTCTTTGATGTTTTCCGGCTTGTTGCCCAAGTCATCTTTGCCCATTTCAATTGCCTTTTCTCTTTCGACAACTTCGGCGGGGATATCTTCAACTTTCACGTATTCCACATTCGGGCAAGCTGCAATTTGCATCGCAATATCCCGCACTAACTTTTGGAATTCTTCGCGACGTGCCACAAAATCTGTTTCGCAGTTAACTTCCACCAGCACTCCCACGCGGCCGCCGGTGTGAATGTAGCTGCCTACCAGTCCTTCTGAGGCAACTCGTCCACCTTTTTTACCTGCCGAAGCCAGACCTTTTTTCCGCAGCCACTCAATGGATGTTTCCATATTGCCTTCGTTTTCAACGAGGGCTTTTTTGCAGTCCATCATGCCCGCGCCAGTTTTTTCGCGCAGTTCTTTAACAAGTTTTGCAGATATGTCCGCCATCTTCTTTAAGTTCCCAATCAAAATTAGTTATTAGTCATTAGTCATCAGTCATTAGTCATCAGTCATTAGTCACTAATTTTAATGTTAATGATTAGACCAGAGTGAAGAAATACCCAGTCGATCATAGTACCGACTTTGTAGGTGTAGCGCCAGAATTAATTCTGACCCTAACACAATGAATGCTTTTGCCAGAGTTCTACTAATGACTTAGACTCGTGCTATGTACAATTAAAAATTAAAAATATCCAACTAAAAATAATTATTATTTTTAATTTTCAATCTTTAATTTTTAATTTCATGATGTCAGATTCCGAGGGCAATACTAGCTCTCGGTTTCTTCGCCTTCTGCCTCAGCAGCGTCGTCGGGATCTACATAATCGGGGTCATCCAATTCTTCGATTTCGACATCATATTCAGCGCCTTCGTAACCACCGTCGTAGTCGTAGTCTTCCTCAGAGTCGCCGCCCTGCTGACCGTGACGACCTTCGTAGATGGCATCAGCCAACTTGCCGACAATCAGCTTGATCGATCGAATAGCATCGTCATTCGCCGGAATCGCAATGTCAACCAAATCCGGGTCGCAGTTGGTATCCAACAGAGAGACGATCGGAATTCCCAACTTTTGGCATTCCAAAACCGCATTATACTCGCGGCGTTGGTCTACCAGAACCACTCCGTCGGGAATCTTCCGCATAGATTTAATCCCGCCCAGATATTTCTGGAGTTTTGCCATTTCTCGGCGCAGTACCGAAGCTTCTTTTTTCGGCAGTAAATCGAGGGCGCCGATTTCCTCGCGGCGCTCCAAGTCCTTGAGGCGCTCCACGCGGGACTTAATTGTCGTCCAGTTGGTGAGCATTCCCCCCAGCCAGCGCTGGTTGACGTAATAAGCACCGCAGCGTTGAGCTTCTTGGGCTACAATCCCTGCAGCTTGGCGCTTCGTACCCACGAACAAAAACTTTTTGCCTTTTTCTGAGGCAACTCTCATGTACTCGTAGGCGTCTTCCATAAGCTGAGCCGTCTGCACGAGGTCGATGATGTGAACCCCGTTGCGCTCTGTAAAAATGTATGGAGACATTTTCGGGTTCCACCGACGGGTTTGGTGTCCGAAGTGAACCCCTGACTCTAGCATTTGAGCCAAACTGACTACTGGCATTGTATTTTTAACTCCTGATTCGGGTTAATCCTCCACCCGGTCGTATTTCTGAAGGTTTGCGCCCTCGAAACACCCGAAAACCCGGATGTGCGAATTTAAACAACTTTTCTAGTTTATCACAGCGCGCGCTACTTTTTCTGACAATCTGATATCCGTAGGGTTGGCTTGGCACCCAGATGTGAGATTTAATGGGAGGGTTGCGTGTGGGGTGTGCACGATGCGGTTAGAGTTACTCGCAAGCGCTTCTTAAAAACGAAAAATCTAGGTGGGAGGTTGCCAAAGCCTTTGTTCGCTTGTGAGAGAATGGCGTTGTTGGTGCGCCTCTTGTGCCTTCTACCTTCGATCGAGCTGGTATCCATTTTTTTCTCGGCAATTCAGTCAACTTTATTAGCCTGCCCTCTCGATCCGCAAAAATCCCACAGCTAAAAACGCCATGCCCATACCCATTCTCGTTCTGCTTGAAGTTCTAATTGTCATCGCACTTTCGAGACTTGTAGGTTTAGGATTTCGAGCGATCAAACAACCTCAAGTCATTGGAGAAATTGTAGCAGGAATTATGCTTGGGCCTTCTCTGTTTGGCTTAGTTGCACCAGATTTAGCAACAGCACTTTTTCCAGCCGAAGCCGTTCCCTTCCTCAACGTGCTATCTGAGGTGGGGCTAATATTTTTCATGTTTTTGATTGGTTTGGAACTGAATCCCAAGTATCTCAAAAGCAATTTAGATATAGCGATTTTAACTTCTCACGTCAGCATTCTAGTGCCGTTTTCTCTAGGAAGCTTGCTAGCGCTACTGCTGTATCCCATAGTTTCAAATAATAGCGTTTCTTTTACAGCCTTTGCTTTATTTTTGGGCGCTGCGATGTCAATTACGGCATTTCCAGTGCTAGCAAGAATTATTACAGAACACAACTTGCAGAATACAAAATTGGGGACGCTGGCCCTGACTTGCGCTGCGGTAGATGACGTAACGGCGTGGTGTTTGTTAGCTGTGGCGATCGCAGTTACTCGTACTAATTCGATGCTCGGTGCTTTGCCGACAATTATTGAGTCTTTAATTTACATCGGTTTCATGCTGACTGTAGTCCGCTGGTTCTTGCAGCGGCTTTCCAAGCACTACAACCGCACAGGTAGATTAACACAGTTAGTGCTCTCCGGCATTTACATGGGAGTTGTAGCTTCTGCCTTAATTACTGAATTAATCGGCATTCATTTAATTTTTGGTGCATTTTTGCTGGGTGCTGCCATGCCGAAAAATGCGGGATTAACCAGAGAATTAGCAGAAAAAACCGAAGACTTTGTACTAATATTTCTGCTGCCGATATTTTTTGCTTACAGCGGCTTGCGGACTCAAATCGGCTTGCTCAACAGTCCCGAATTGTGGCTGCTGTGCGCCGCAGTTTTGGGAGTAGCCATTGTCGGCAAGTACGTCGGCACTTACGTTGCTGCCAGAGTTTGTGGCATCAACAACCGCGAAGCTTCAGCATTGGGATGGCTGATGAATACTCGCGGTTTGACTGAACTAATTGTGCTGAATATCGGTCTTTCCTTGGGGGTAATTTCGCCGCTGCTATTTACGATGTTAGTCATCATGGCTTTAGTGACAACTTTTATGACTTCACCACTGTTGGAGTGGACTTATCCCAAACGGTTAATTAGGTTAGATATTTCTGAGTTTAACTCTGAAGATTCAGAATTAGAACGTTCAGAATTCGCGGAAAATAGCGAAGAAACTGCTAACAAATTGCTCCCAACTTATCGAATTTTAGTACCGGTTGCCAATCCCAGCACGCAGAAAGGTTTACTGCGACTAGCGGTAGCGCTGGCGCAGCCGGCTGCTGGTATGGGTGGTGATGATTTAAAGTCGGCGGCGGTTCATCCTCTAAGTTTGATAGAATTAAATGATGACTATGCTTTTGAAAGTACGCCCGCGGAAGCCGATCGCATTATTCAAGAGCGCCGCTCGAAATTATCAGAATTGATTGAGAGTTTGGAACTGCCGGAGGCACAAAAATTCGTACATCCCATCATTCGGGTTACTAATGATGTAGCGAGGGAGACGGCACAAATTGCGACAATAGATCGCGCGGATTTGATTTTAGTAGGATGGCACAGACCTACTTTTAGCAGCAACCGTTTGGGAGGACGTGTCGGTCAAATTCTCAGCAACGCTAAGGTGGATGTAGCAATTTTTGTTGACAGAGGCACGGAAAACTTGAATAACTTGTTAGTACCTTACGCGGCTAACATTCACGATGATTTGGGGTTAGAATTGGCGCTGAGACTGTTAGTTAATAGCGAGGAACGCCGTTTGACGGTGCTCCGGGTGGCGGTTGACGGGGAAGCTGAAACTGCTCTGAGTTATGAGTTTCAGCGAGTGATGGATCAGTTGCCTGTTGATGTGCGATCGCGCATTGAAACTCCGATTGTGGAGGCTGCTGAGCCAATTCAAGCAGTGGTTGCGGCTTCTGCTAATGCTGATTTGACTATTGCGGGTACGAGTCGGGAGTGGGGAATTGAGCGCCAAACTTTGGGACAGTATACTGATGAATTGGCTGTGCAGTGTCATTCTTCGCTGCTGATTGCCCGGTGCTACGTTAAAGTGCGATCGCACTTGGCATCGGTACTTCCTCAAAAGTAGTCAGTTGACTGTTGACTGTTGGCAGTTGTGATTAGTTATTGGTTATTGGTTATTTGTGATTTAGTACCAATGTCCAATGCCCAATGCCCAATGCCCAATGCTCAATGCCCAATTCCCAATTCCCAATTACTAATTACCATGATGATGAATCATTTAAGCCTCAAATCGCTGGCATTTTACGGGATTGCAATCGGATTAGTTTCACTGCTGTTTAAAGTAGTAACCGCTTATGGGGAAGCAAATTTAAAGGCTCCTCCGGCAATTGCGGGAAATTATCGCTTCGATCCTAAAAGTTTGCCCGAATGTCTGAAATCTGATGTTTTGGTATTGACAATCGAGCAATCGGGTGTTTATTTGAGCGGCAATTTGCGATCGGACAGCAGGGAGGGCAGGGAAAAAACAGCCGAGGAGAGACCTTCTCTATTTGGTAAATGGGAAACTCAAGGATTGAACTTGTCGGGTGCGGTTGCTAATTTAGCTGGTTGCAGCGACTCCACAGCAACCGGTCAAAACAGTTCTGTTAAAATGCGCGGAATTGTCGAGCAAGATAGCCTCAAGGGAAAAATTAGTCTAACTGATAAGGCGGCGGCTAGTGATTTTATGGCTCAAAGAGAAGCAGCCACGAAACCCCAGAAGCAGGAACATTGATCGATCCCAATAGGAAATAAGCAATGGGAAATGGGTAATTCTTTGTCGCTTTCTGACTTTCCCCTTCTCCCCTAATGAAGCAAGGAATCACAAAGTGGCGGCGGGGTTGGGGGAATGGGCGATCGAACTCCCGCTGGAGCTCGCCTGTGACGGTCGGTTGCTGCTAAATTAGAAAATATACCTAAAAGTCAATGATAAAAATAAAGTATCCCAGAGAAGTTCTTGGTTGAGAATTTGTCTTGCTCAAGACCCCCCGTGCCCGTATAGTTTGTTTGGAATGGATGTTGCCGTGATATTAATGCCGTCAGAAACTTCGCTTACCCAGTCAAACCCATTAATTTTAGACAGTTTGCCAGACTTGTCGCCTTCCGATGGGGGATGTCCCCGCCGAGCCAGATTACAAATTGACTTGATGTTGCTGGCGATCGAAGCCTTGTATCTCGGAGGTGCTGAAGAAATGCTGGCCGTGTCAAAGGACCTGGAATTGGAATCAATTATCAAAAATCGGGTTGCCCTTTGGCTGATGCGGAATACTAACCCGCTGAGACGCTATACCCAGCGCCGCTCCCTTAGCATTGTGGAGGCAAAAGCGCTGGTGGCGATCGCCTGCAATATGGCGCGCAAGTTAACCGCCACAATTCGGCAGTTGCTGCTAGACTCGCAGCAATTGCGATCGAGAAATATCCCCCTCAACCAGAACCAACCGCTGGCCGAGTATTTAGAACGCTTTCGAGCTCACTTTCGATCGCGCATGAACCCCAAGCGATCGCTAGTGGCAGCTTACGATTCCGACGAAAAGCTCAACGAACTAGCTGTGAACTTGTTGAGCAAACTGCTATTTTGTACAGGCACAGCCGGAATGCAGCGCTTCTGGGTTAGCCTGTTTGATGGAGAAGTTGAATAAAAAATGACTATTAGGCGTCAGTACAGTCTGCCAAATTGCACCCTGGTTCTAGAAGGGTTGAGCGATGGTTCCGCAGCCAGCCAGTTAGATATACGGCCGGTGCTTTCCATATTAATGAGCGCTGAATGCTATGTTACAGGTCTTGGCGAGCCCCTAAGCGGGGGACGAGATTTTTTTGAAAGCTTGGTGAGGGCCGTCAGCAGCTACGCTCAAGAATTTATGAGCGGAGTGCATTATCCCGATCGCTACGGCCCGAATTTGGGTATGGTGCAGTTGCACAGAATTGACGGGAATTTGCATCGGTTGACCGTTCTACCCGCCTCCACAGGCAGCCCAACCCAAATCGATCAAAAAACAGAACTGTCGGCAAAAGTAGATTTGACGACGGTACAGCTATTTGACTTGGTAGAGGCGATCGATCAGTTTTTTGCCGACACGCAGACGCTGCCGGAATTGTCGCTGCAATTAACCCCAATTTCCAGGCGTTATATCAAGTCTGCCGAACCTTTGGCGAAGCGGAGTTTGCCTGCTGTGGTGGGGGTGTCGAGTTTGGCTTTGGCGGCGATGGCGTTTTTCTTGGTACCAGTGCCCGAAGTCCAGCGCCAGAGAGATCCGGTGCCGCAGCCCAATCCAGCGGGCCAGAATCAGGGAACGCCGAATCCGGGCGGATCGGGTTCGCCTAATCCCAATCCCACACCCCCTGCTGACGGTTTGCTGCCTGGGACTCAAACTCCCAACGCTGAATCGATTTCGCCGACTCCGAGCCCTGCGCCGCAGCCGGACGCTTCACCTAGCGCCACACCGCAGTCGAGCACTTCGCCGGAAAGCACGCCCCGTCCTCTTGCTGAAGGTTTGGCAAACCCTGATGCAGCAAGTTTGCCAATTACCGATCCAGCCCAAATTGAGCTTTTGAGAGGCAAACTTTCTCAGCAAATTGACGGAGTTGTGAAGAATCAGCCTCCGGTTGATGCGGAGTTGGTTTATCGGGTGAGTGTGGCCCAAGACGGGGCGATTGTCGGTTACAAGTCGGAGAATTCGGCAGCAGTCGAGAGATCCGAAACGCCGTTGTCCGAGTTGCTTTACAAACCTGTTGGCAGCAGACCACCTGCGGAAGCGCTGGCTGATTTCCGTGTAGTTTTGGCACCAGACGGCACTGTTCAAGTCAGTCCTTGGTAATGGTTGACTGTTGACTGTTAACGGTTGACTGTTGACTGAATCAAATCCGGCTTTCCTACCCCTTTTATTCTTTAGTCCCTCTCTGCTAGGACGAAAGTTTGTGTAGGATCGGTTTTAACCGCCGATTCTTATCAAGGGGTTTCTAACCCGGGTTTGATATGATTCAAAGCCCTGTTGGTGCGATCGGCTCAATATCTGGATCAAATCCCCCAACTTGATTGGTACGAATTATCCACAAAAATGCTCCCTGTTTTAATAAAACTTTGGCGATTTCATCTTGGGTGCGTCTGGGCAACATTGTTCTGTAACTAATAGCAGCTTTTATCAGGTTTGCTATACCAACAAAAAAGGTTTTTTTCAGTTCAGAATCAATCCCCGCTAATCTCGAATTTTTGCGCCAATCTGGACGAACAATACCGAGGGGCATTAATACTTTTTCTAAACTCTCTCCTAATGCTACTAGCTGGTGAAACCTTTGGGTTTGTGGGTCGGTAGGATGTGTTTTTAGCCAGTCTTGAATCTGAGGATTTGACTCTATTTCGGAAGTAATTTTTTTAATTGTCGCGTAAATTGCCTGACTTGAATCTTGGACGCAAGAAGTTGCTGGCGTGACTAAACTTGCGCCGGTGCCGTCTCCGCTGCGGTAGCGGGCCATCATGATATCTAGTTGCTGGTTTAATTCGGTTAAAGGCGACAAAGTGATGCCGTCAAAATCGTAGTCGCAACACACGCAGTCTAATTTACAGATGATATCGCAAACCGGGCGATCGCCCAACCAGCCACGCTGCAAGTCTCCCATGTAGCTTTGCCATTTGCTGGAACCTGCGACAATTCCGTCGGGATTGTGGGCGTAAACTTGTTTGTATTCTATGTCAAAACGCAGTTCGCTGGTAAAGCGATCGCGCACCACTTTTGCTATTCCGAAAGCAAAATGTCCGGTGACAATTCCCAGCGGTGGCTGGTCGCCTTTTTTCCCGCCGATACCCCCGAAACTGTGAATCACTATCCCGATATCTCCTTCTTGCCAAGGAGAGATGGAAGCGTTTTCTGTAGCATCATTCGGGGTTAACAATACTCTTCTTGCTTGCCCTTTTTGGGCTGGTGTATTTTCCCAATTTTTACTGTTTAAATAAGCGAGAGATTTTTTCAGCCCTAAATGTGTTTCATCGGGTGTTAATTGGGCAATTTTGCGGGGTTCGATTGCCTGCACTACAAATATACTGTTTTCGTCTCTTTCGCCGTAAATGTACCAGCCGTCTGGATTTAATGGCGATTGTTGGATCAGGTGATTGGTAAACCTCGCTACGCCATTTTTGTCTGGCTGTACTTGTGGAATCCGAATAATTTCGGCGTCGCCGTCAAATTGTTGAGATGTTTTGTTGAAATGCCGGACAATAAATTGGTCGCTGTCGGGTTCTTTTCGCTGTAAAATTGATACTAAGGCGCACAAACGTCCGATAATTTGTACTGGTTCGCGATCGATCGTGAGTTCCTGGCGATCGCTGCTGCTATAATTAATCGCAATCACCGGCCTGCGTAGCATCACAGTCACGCTGTTTTCAAGTCTGCTGCCTGCTAGAGTTTCTAAAGGGCCGACATTTCGCCAGCCGTTCAATCTCTCTGGATGGATATTGCCAGATTTTTGACTTTTTTTAGTTTCTTCTGTGAAGTTTATATCTTGACTGACTGCGTGGACAAAAAACTGTACTTCGCGATTTGTACTCCATTTCAAAAATGCTGTTTTGCCAATGAAATTTTTATATTTTTTGGGGGCATTTATTACTTCAAAAAAAACCGTACCGTAAGGCTGGCGCTGTTCGTTTAAGGGCAAAATTAACCGCCCGTGCCAAAGGGCTATCGGCTTGTAAAGATAGGCAACTGATGCTGAATTTTCGCAGATGATCTCCGGCTCAAAATCTATTGAAATATCGCTTTTCCCTCCAAAAATAGTAGCAGTTAAATTTCCGTCACTTTCTACAAATCGGGGTTCTAAAAAAACCTTTTCAGGTTGTGAAAAATTAGCGGTTAAATGACCATTGTTTTTTGTGTACGAGCGTCTAAAGAGGTGAGATTTATCGAGTTTTGCTTGCAACCAATTTAGGAAAATGCGAATAAAAATAAACGCTGTTAAACCAAAAACAACAGCTAAAATAATTAGCCCCAAGGTCAAAATGAATTGGTTGAAAGACTGACCTGATACTAAAAAAATTGTTTGCCAGATCAAAGAAAATTCCGCCATAATATCTAAAAACGAGTTTTAGGTTCGATCCAGTCTGTGCTGGCTTGACTGCCGAAAACTAGGGGTTTGTCCTCGGTGACAGGTACCGTTTGCCCTGTCATATCCACTGCACAAAGAGGCCAAGATCGATCGCCCAAATTGCCTGCGCGGAACAGAACTTTTCCGGGACAAACTTGACTCCAACCCAACAATACAGCATGAGTGTAAAGACTGCGAGCAGGAGCAACGGTATAAGTGTAATTATCATTTTTGTCCCAAATGACACCGTAGTCTGACATATCGGAAGAGTTGAAAAGTGCTTCAAATTCGCGGGCGAGAATGCGGGAACCGTCTTGATTCCAAGAAACAGGCACTAAAATGGCGATCGTCCCGGACATATCTGTATCCTCGCTACCATACATCCCACTTTCCGCGAGGGGCGAAGCAGCCGCCACTGTTTGCAGTTCGCCGGTTTTGAGATTTTCCACAAACATGACGCTGCTAACCCGACAGTGGGAGAATTCCGGCTGCACTTGCAACTCAATTCGACTGTAAGCTGCGTATTGGCCGTTAGTTGAAACTAGGGATGGACTGCGATAATAGCGGAGGCCTGTGCCGGCAGTGGAGCTCACTTTAGCATGAGTGGCAGTAATCCATTCCCAAGGAACGGGATAAGGGCTATTTAAAGGGTCAGTCATCGGTTTTTTTTCCAAAAATTTTACTGAATTATCCAACAGATTCAGGCTGGCAGGCAACAAACTAGAAACCTGGTTTCTGCCTCGATGCTTCGCCACTAAACCCCAGATTTATAGAAAGCGGGTTTCTTTTTGAGATTTTAGATGGGAGGATAAATCTCAAATCTCAAATCTCAAATTTCCAATCGGATAGGTAAGATAGTATCGAAATTAATCTGGTATGTACACCGAGAGGGATGAAACATGACGCGATCTTTTAACCAAAAACCTTCAATCCCCCCCACTGGCGTCTCCAAGTCGCGGGGAAAAGGTTTGCTTGTACTGTCGCTGATTTTTCGACTGCTGCTGCTGGGGGTGGGCAGCGGTTTTGCGTGGGTTTTGGGGATAGCGATCGCTCAAATTTATCCGTCAGGCGCGACGGAGATGCCGCTGGCAGAGAGATTGCTGCGTGTAACTCAAAATTTGACCTCCAGCCCGAAACGCGCCCCAGCAACGCCAATTCCGGCGCTCCCGCCACCAACCGTTACACCAACTCCCCAGTCAAAAGTTAGTCCTGCCCAGAGAGAGAAATTGCAGTCGGATTTGAGACAGTTGCAGGGTGAACTCAACGCGCTGATTGGTCGCACCGCGGCTTTGGAGACTCAGTTGGGCAGCAGCCGCCCGACGGAAACTTTGGAAAAGCGTTTGCAGTTGATGTCGCGGGAATTGGCGGCGCCGGAAACGGCGGCAAGTGTTGCCCCTGCTTTACCTGCGATCGGCAGCAGCCCGAGTCTGAACCCTGAAACGGTTAATACTGACCCACAGAATGCCAATAATCCGGTGTTTGGGGGGGATGGGCTAATGGTGACTCTGCCCAGCGATGTTTTGTTTGATACTGGCAGCATTTCTTTGCGCGCGGGAACAAGTGCGATTTTGGACAATTTGGTGGCGGAGTTGGGCAATCACGAGGGGGCAACTGTGCGCGTTGCAGGCCACACTGACGACGCGGGGGAAGCGGCGGACAATCGCAATGTGTCGTTTGCGCGGGCTCAGGCGGTGGTGCAGTATTTGTCGAGTGTACTCGGTCAGAAGTATCATTGGGTGGCGATCGGCTATGGGGAAAGTCGTCCTTCGGTAGACAATAGTTCGGATACTAATCGGCAGCGCAACCGTCGCATTGAAGTGGCAATTAGTCCTTAGTCAGCGGACTTGTGGATACTAGATTTATTGCATGAATCTTTGATTGATAGTCAACCGCAGATGTAAGGCAGATAAACACGGATAAACTCAGATATTTTCCACAGAGGTGAGCGAATGCTTGCAATTGGAGTCTACTGTGTTGAATTCTCAAGGCGTAAGCTGCTGTTATGCTGAAGGTGTCAGAGGTGGCAAGTCAGAATTATTTTTAGCCTGATCTATTGCCTCTCGATGTTCGCTCCTAAGTTTGGGTTTTAAATACAAGTTTTCAATCAAAGCTGCCACTCCAGCAAACCAAGGTGGCACAATTACAGCTCCAATAATTCCTAATACTTGAACGCCGCCCAATACAGACAGCAATTGATATAAAGGATGCACACCAACCGATGAACCAACCAGCAAAGGATCGAGGACGTAAGTTTCTAAATTCTGGATGATTACAAATAACAGTAATACCCACACAAGTACCCAGCCACCTTTCGCTAATGCTACGATTAATGCTGGTACTGCTCCTAACACGGGGCCGATGAAGGGAATCAAGTTGGTAACACCTGCGATCGCACCCAAGCCTAAAGCAAATTCCGGCATTCCCAAAATGCTCAAACCTGTGGTAATAAATATCCCTAAAATGCCCGAAACTAAAACTCGTCCGCGAATATAACTTCCCATTCTTTGACCAATTGGCGCCACTTGTGCGGCTAATCTTGCGTCCCAAGGTTTCGGAAAAAACTGCACCAAACTTTTGATTAATGTGTCGCTGTCGGCAACCATATAACCTGAAATAAATAATGCTAAAACTAGGCTGAAGAAACCGCCTAGAATGCCTCTGGTTAAGCTGTACGATCGCAAAACCAGTTGTTGGCTCGATCGAATCAGCCAATTAGTCAGCGATTGAGTGTCCACCAACTGACCGACCAGGGTTGGGGCATCGTCGGTGAGGCGACTCAATACATTAGTTGCCACTGTTCGCAAACTTTCGACATAAACTGGTAGCTGCCGCAGCAGTAACTCTATTTGTTCGATTACCGTGGGCCCGATTAACACTACTGTCCCGCTAAATCCGCCGATGAGAGTTAAATAAACCATAATCACCGCCAGCCAACGGGGAGCCCGCATGGTTTCTGCCCAATTCACGATCGGCACGATCGAAGCCGCCAGGACAACTGATATCATCAGAATTACTAGCAGGCTTCGCAATTGCCACAGCAGCACTAGCAGCAAGGACGATGCTACAATTAGCAGCAAGTTAGGTAAAGAAATGGTAATCCGCTGTTCTGACATAATTAAGTAATCAAGGTTTGTATTGGCGCTTATGTTATCCCGCAGAGCGGGTTTATTTATATTCTCATTTACCAAAGATATGTCGGGTAAAACCAGCACCTACTCATATTATAATAAAAAGTAACATCGGTTCAAAAAAAATAAGATGCAACCGCCATATTCAACCCAAGATTTTTCCACTATTTCGTCTATAAAGTCACCAACGCTGTTTTACGAATGGCAAAATTATCGCTGTGCTTATGAAGTTTATAACCCAACTACTGCGACACAAGATAGCATCCCTTTGTTATTAATTCATCCGATAGGAGTTGGTTTGTCAAGAATCTTTTGGCATAGATTTTGTGAGAGTTGGTACCAAGCAGGGAACACTAATCCGATTTACAATCCCGACCTTTTGGGCTGCGGCGATAGCGAAATGCCGGCTGTGGCTTGCTATCCTGACGATTGGGCGGCACAGTTGCAGTATTTCTTGGAAACTGTAGTCAAAAAACCTGCGATTGTACTCGTGCAAGGTGCTTTACTGTCTGTAGGCTTGGCATTAGCAAAAATGCAGCAGGAAAGCGACTCAAATTTAATTCGCGGCTTAGTCCTGGCAGGGCCTCCGGCTTGGGCGGTAATGAACAAACATTCGACAGAAAGACAGCAACGAATTGTCTGGAATTTGTTAAATTCTCCCTTGGGCAACGCTTTTTACCGCTACGCCAGACGCGCTGAGTTTTTGCGTTCTTTTTCTGTGAAGCAACTGTTTGGCGATGCGGCAAAGGTTGACAGCGAATGGTTAAATGTTTTGCAGGCTGGGGCGGCAAATCCTGACAGCCGCCATGCGGTTTTCTCGTTTTTAGCCGGGTTTTGGCGCCAGGATTATAGCGGTACGATTCAAAAGTTCGATCCCCCCGCACTCGTTGTGATGGGAGAAAAAGCCTCAAGCATCAGTCAAGCGGGTAAGGAAGAAAAACCGGATGAAAGATTAGCCCAATATCTAGCGCATTTTCCCAATGCGGAAGGTTTATTAATGCCGGGGCGCAATGTTTTGCCCTATGAATCCACCGCAGAATTTGTCGCGGCTGTTGCGAAGTTTGTCAATGGAAGTTTTTAACCGCAGATATTAGCAGATGAACGCGGATGGAATTTCATCGGGGTTCATCTGCGGTTAAAAAACTCTAAATTTCAACTGCGGTGCCAAATTGTTGTACCATCTTTTTGATCTATCAAAGTAATTCCCCGATCCTTAAGTTCGTTGCGAATGCGATCGCCGTCAGCGAAATTCTTAGCTTTTCGGGCATCTTTCCGCTGCTGAATCATCGCCTCAATCTCCCCATCAGTTAATCCGCGAATCACTTCAAGTTTATTAATACTTATGTTCGAGTTATCGGTATAGAGAGTCGCACTTAGCGGGACGCTTATGCTAAATCCTAAAACTCGGGCTAACTTAACAAGATTCTGCCACTTTTGTTGCAACACGTCCGAAGGCATTTCCGTTTTTCCCCCATGTACAATTATATTGCTTTCGCGCCGCAATTCCTTCGCCAATTCAAACATAACAGCTAAAGCATTAGGAGTATTGAAATCATCATCCATCGCTGCTCTAAATTGCTGTACAGCCTCACTCTCCACTATGGGCAATTTCAGAATTTTATCTGAATCCCAACCCAATTGGGAACCGTGTACAAAACCAAAAACTATGCCTTCGTTAAGAGTATTCCAGCCATTTCGAGCCCTAGCGATCGCCTCTTCGGTAAAATCAATTTGGCTGCGATACTGCGCCATGAACACAAACAGCCTCACCGCCATCGGTTCTACCGCTTTTGACTTCTCGCTTCCTTCCAAAGCTGTATCGCCCGACCAATTCCCATCCAATAAATCGCGAATTGTAATAAAATTGTGCAAAGATTTTGACATCTTTTTGCCGTTGACAGTCACAAAAGCATTGTGCATCCAATAATTAGCAAGTGACTTGCCCGTCGCGGCTTCAGATTGAGCAATTTCATTCTCATGGTGCGGAAAAGTTAAATCGGAACCACCGCAATGAATGTCAATAGTTTCGCCCAAGCAATCGCGCACCATAGCTGAACATTCGATGTGCCATCCGGGGCGACCTTTCCCCCAAGATGAATCCCAAGCAGGTTCTCCCGGTTTAGCACTTTTCCACAGGGCAAAATCTGATGAATCTTGCTTTTTTTGAGCTTCTATTTCTGCAGTTTCCAATCTACCGCTAGCCCCAGCCTGCATTTCTTCCAACTTGCGGCCGGAAAGTTTTCCGTAATCTGGAAATTGCCGAACATTATAGTAAACGTCGCCACCGGAAGCATAGGCATAACCTTTATTTTCTAATTCGTGAATCAGCCGTTTAATGCCGTCCATTGTATGGGTGGCGCGGGGATATTCATCGGCCCTGAGAATATTTAGCTTGTCCATATCTGCAAAATATTCCTCGATGAAGCGTTCCGCCACGGCTTCCATTGTGGAATTTGTTTCGCGGGCGCGGTTGAGAATTTTGTCGTCAATATCTGTAAAATTCTGCACGTAGCGCACATCGTATCCCCGCCACATCAGATAGCGTCGCACCATGTCCCAAACAATGTAAGCGCGGGCATGACCGACGTGGCAGTAATCGTATACCGTAACGCCGCAGCAGTACATCCGCACCTTTCCTGGTTCGATGGGTTCAAAAGGTGATTCACGACGGGTCAAGCTGTTGTAAAGCGTTAGAGTCATTCGATTTTAGATTTTAGATTTTAGATTTTACAAGATTTAGGCCGAACGTCTATTTCTAGGGTGTGCAGTACCCACCTTAATCTTTATAGGTAGCGTCCAACCACTTTTGCATTCAGGACTACGGGCTTGTAGTTACGATCGCCCGTTAGCGAAGCTTGCAGAAGAAGAGCGCCCAACTGCCAGCCTAGGAAATTGGGTACTGAATCTCCTCTATCCATAGTACCGCCCCAGCAGACTCAATCTCACATCTAATTCGTGTCAGGAAATCGTGACAATAGTTTCTCGGACGATCCCCGTAGGCTCCGTATTGTCAAGATTTCCTGACAATCTGATCCCCAAAATCACGAAAATGCGTATAAGTACCCAGGATTCAGGGCAAAGACCCCTTGACCCGATCGCAAGTTGTCTGCAACATTAAGTCATGACAAAGCGATCCCAAAGAAATGCTTGACTTAAGCAAGCCTGGGAGTCAAATAGCGCGTGTGCTGCTAGCACAGCGTTGCTAGCAGCACCGGTCGCACTCACAAAATCGATCTTGTCAATCAAGAATCGACAGATAAAGCTTTATTTAGATCGGACGGTGCGCGCAGAAGCCAATAAGTCCAAACCCTCGATCGCATGGGGGACAAGACAAGCTAAAAACAAGCAAGGCTTCAAAGGTTGGAGAGATTTGGAAGCTCGATAATATGTGGATTTAAAAGAGTTTCTAACTCAAAAAGTCAACACACTTGTGTTGAAAGAAAAAAATCTAACCCGCCATCCCAAATTAGTGGAGAACGAACTCATGGCAAAAGAACGCCCACCATTAGAAGAGATGACTTTGCGACAACTCCGCAGAGTTGCTAGCGAATGTGGAGTATCTCGCTACAGCCGGATGCGGAAATCGCAACTTCTGGCATCAATTCAAGAAATTCAACGCACCAAATTTTCCTACAGCCCATCTCGCAAACTAGAGGCACAAGAAGCAGTGGAAGCAGCAAAGTTTGAACTCGGTCAAGAAGATAGAACAGGCGGTTCTTTGTCGTCTGTAGATGAAGGTTTAGCAGATTTGCCCAACGGCTACGGTGAAAGCCGGGTGGTTTTAATGCCCCGCGACCCTGAATGGGCCTACACTTACTGGGACATTCCCAACGATCGCAAAGAAGAATTGCGTCGCCAAGGAGGACAGCAACTCGCCCTGCGGATCTACGACGTTACAGATGTTAACCTCGACATTCAAAGCCCGCACAGCATTCAAGAATATCCCTGCGACGAACTGGCGCGGGAATGGTATGTGCCAATCCCCGTGAGCGATCGGGACTACGCGATCGACATCGGCTACCGCTGTGCAGATGGTCGCTGGCTGGTATTAGCTCGATCTGCCCAAGTCCGCGTTCCTCCCGTCTATCCCAGCGACTGGATTGAAGATCAATTCATCACCCTCGACTGGGAAGAAGAGTTGCAAGGCAAAACTTTCGCCGAACTGGTTCCTCCGGCCAAGAAAATGGCACAAGCAGCTAATGGCTTTGGTTTCAGCACCGAAAATGCTATCTACGAACAAATCTTCGGCATGGCAGAATCTGCCGAATCCATGCGCGTAGCGGGTTCTATCTTCGGTTCCATGCAGCACGTCGCTGGTTCGGTCCAGCAAGTCGGCATCCACGAACAAGCTCTCAGTTCCTACGTGTTCCCCTCCGGCGTCGGAATGTGGGCGGCTCCCACTATGTCCGGCCTTACCGCGTCAGGTGTCGGTATGTCCGGCCTCACCATGTCAGGTGTCGGTATGTCCGGTCTCACAATGTCCGGTTTCGGTATGTCGGGTGTCGGTATGTCGGGAGTTGGCTTTGCCGCCCCGATGCGCCCTCGCCAGTTCTGGTTGGTTGCGGATGCCGAACTGATCGTCTACGGCGCTACCGAGCCCGACGCTACCGTCTACGTAGGCGGACAGCCGATTAAACTCAATGCTGACGGCACTTTCCGCTTCCAGATGTCCTTCCAAGACGGCTTAATCGACTATCCGATTTTTGCAGTAGCAGCAGACGGCGAACAAAACCGCGCCATCCACTTGAAATTCAACCGCGAAACCCCAGAACGGCGCACCAATACCAAGCAGAATGCCGTTGTGGAATGGTTGGGCTAATCCCAAAGGTCGAAAGATCGATCGAGCGGCGGGCGCTCATACAGGTTTGTGCCAATTTTTGAACCATCACAAGGCATAGCCTCAGCCGATCATGATTTGTTAAGGTTAATCCCAGACAACAACCCATAACACCCCCTATACACCGTTCTCCTGTTTTGAGGAGCGGTGTTTTTTGTGTTTAGAAGAAAGAAGGAAGAAGGAAAAAGGAACAAGGAATAATTATTTATTTAAATGTTCTCAATAGACTTGAATTGCATAAATTTTTGATTGAAGGATCAACCGTAGATTACAGGCAGATAAACACAGATAAACGCAGATAATCTCAAGATAGTTGATGATTTTTGTAAGATGTTTAATATCTATCTGTAGATAGATGTTGATTTAACTCGCCATCTAATCAGTTAAATCAAAATTTGCACTTTTGACTCAAGCATTATTAAGTAAGCTAAAGTTTACTTAAACTTTTATTGCATAAACTCGGTAAATCCAGCGAAACAAAAGAAAGCGAGTTATGAGAGAAATAAGGCGATCGCAGCGCCATTTCTCAAAAGCAAATGCAAAAAATAAATTCCCCGCAGCCACGAAGCCAGAAGCGTCCCCGTCTTTTAGCCTTATTCGCTGCCACATTAACCGCCGTCTTGCTTTTATTTATTCTGCCGGCACTGACTCAACAGCCAGTCGTGCTCACCATGTTAATGCAAGGCCAAGACATTGTTAACTGGAAACCCTTTGTCAAAGAATTTGAACAGAAAAACCCCGACATTCGCATCAACCTCATAGAAGGGCCTTTTGACACCAACCTCATAGAAAATCTTTATACATCTGCCTTTCTTTTAGGCGAATCGCCCTACGACATCATCAACATGGATATTGTATGGGTTCCCAAATTTGCAGCTGCAGGTTGGGTAAGCGATTTGACAGACAGAATTCCCCCGGAACAACTTTCCAAATTCATCCAAGGTAACGTCGAAGGCGGGCGGTATCGAGGCAAACTTTACCGAATTCCCCACGCTTCCGATGCCGGAATGCTTTATTACCGCAAAGACATTTTAGAACAAGCGAAAATTCCAGCCCCGAAAACCTTTGAAGAGATGGTAAAAATCTCTCAAAACTTGCAGAAACAGGGAAAAGCTACTTGGGGTTATCTGTGGCAAGGTAAACAATACGAGGGAGTATCTGCGATGTTTGTCGAAGTGCTCTCCGGTTTTGGTGGCTTCTGGGCCAACCCGCAAACTTTTGAAGTTGGGTTAGATAAACCCGAAGCAATTAAAGCAGTGGAATTTCTCAAAAATACGATCGCCTCCGGCATCTCTCCTCCGGGTGTCACCACCTACGGCGAAGAAGAAACCCGGCTGTTGTTTCAAAATGGCAAAGCGCTGTTTTTGCGAAACTGGCCGTATGTTTGGAAGCTGGCAAATGCCGAAGGATCGAATGTTAGAGGCAAAATTGCGATCGAACCAATGCTCAGCAGTATCGGTCAAACAGGCGGTTCCTGCTTGGGCGGCTGGGGCTGGGGAATTGCCAAAACTTCAAAACATCCAGAACAAGCGTGGAAAGCAATTCAGTATCTTACCAGTGAGGAAACCCAGCGCAAATTTATTTTAGAAACGGGTTTAATTCCCAGTTACAAGTCCCTATTTACCAACAAAGAAATAGTCGCCAAATATCCCCACTACCCGCAACTGCTAAAAGTAGTGGAACGGCCAGCTTTGCGCCCACCCCTGGCACAATATGCTCAAGCTTCTGATATTTTGCAGCGCTATTTGAGTTCAGCTTTTACCGGGAGAATGAGTGCAGAACAAGCAATGAAAGCAGCAGCTAGCGAAACTCGCAATTTATTAGGCAGTTTGAAACAACCCAAAGCTTCGTAAGTCCTAAACAGGCTTTCCGGCTTGTTCCACAAAGAGTGATTTTTTTTATTTGGGAATTGGCATCTTGCCTGCCACAACAGGCTTTCCGGCTTGTTCCATAAAAGCTAATTCTCTTGCGGGTTGGGCTTCTAGCCCGCCATAAAATAATTTAAAGGTGAAAATTATGCAATTAGACAAGATGCGACAGCGCGAACAAACAACCGGATGGATATTAGTAGCACCAGCTTTGATAATTCTGCTGCTAGTATTTGCTTACCCAATATTGCGCGCTTTTTGGCTGAGTTTATTCACCCAAAACCTCGGTACAGAATTAAAACTGGTTTTTTCCGGTTTTGCTAACTACAGTCGAATGTTAGGCGACGGGCGTTTCTGGCAAACTTTAGGCAACACCACAGTATTTACAGTCGTCTCTGTTTTGCTGGAATTAATTCTCGGTATGGGGATTGCCTTAGTCTTAAATCAATCCTTCGCAGGGCGCGGCATTGTTCGCACAATCTCCTTGCTACCTTGGGCACTGCCCACTGCATTGATGGGAGTAGCTTGGGCGTGGATTTTTAACGACCAATACGGAGTAATTAACGACATTTTGAGACGATTAGGATTGATTCAAAATAGTATTAGCTGGCTGGGAGATCCGACTTTGGCAATGATGGCTGTAATTACAGCAGATGTGTGGAAAACTACGCCCTTTGTCAGCTTGCTTTTACTAGCAGGATTGCAGTCAATTCCCGGTGATTTGTACGAAGCACACGCGATTGACGGCGCGAGTAGCTGGCAGAGTTTCCGTCAAGTTACGGTTCCCCTGCTGATGCCCCAAATTGTGATTGCTTTGCTGTTTCGATTTGCCCAGTCTTTCGGCATTTTTGACTTAATTCAGGTGATGACGGGAGGGGGGCCGGCGGGGGCAACCGAGACGGTTTCTATCTACATTTACAGCACGGTGATGAGGTATTTAGACTTTGGCTACGGGGCGGCTTTGGTGGTGTGTACTTTTTTGATGTTAGTGGCAGCAGTTGCGATCGCCGCTTACCTGTTATCGAGAGCCCGCATCAATGCAGCCGGAGGAAACTAAGACGATTTTAGATTTAGGATTGGAGATTTTAAATAACCAACTGTTGCACTTTTATTTCATTGGTATAAATTATGTCGATCGCCCGCGAACAACCCACGAAAAAAACCTTTAACATCCGGCAATTAATCTTGCCAATCTCAGCGCTCTTAATTGTCGCATATTTCCTCGCACCTATTATCTGGCAGGTGCTAACTTCTTTCAAAGTAAATGCAGATATTTCGGCGATTCCCAACATCTACATTCCCAAACGAATTACTTTCGAGCATTACCTGTCCCTCTTCCAACGTCGCCCGTTTGCTCTTTATATTTTAAATAGCGCTTTTGTTTCCATTACTTCAACATTGCTGTGTTTAGCAGTAGGCGCTCCTGCAGCTTACGCTTTAGCCAGGTTGCGGCTGTGGGGCGAGAGAATCATCCTGGCAACTGTGACGATTGTGACGCTATTTCCAGCGGTTCTACTATTTTTGGGACTGCTGGAAATTGTCAAAGCTTTGGATTTAGGCAATAATTATTTAGCATTAATTATTCCTTACACCGCAATCAATCTGCCCTTGACAATTTTGGTAATGCGGAGTTTCTTTCAACAATTGCCAAAAGATTTGGAAGATGCCGCTAAAGTAGACGGATACAACACTTTTCAAATGCTGTGGCAAATTGTGCTGCCGATGACATTTCCTGCGTTAGTTACAACTGGAATTTTAACATTTATTTCAGCTTGGAATGAGTTTATATTTGCACTAACATTTATGACTCGCGAATCTCTAAAAACAATCCCCGTCGCCACGGCTCAACTCAGCGGGGTGTCAGTATTTGAGATTCCTTACGGCCCGATCGCCGCAGCCACCGTTTTGGGAACTTTGCCCTTGGTTTTGCTGGTTTTGGTGTTCCAGCGGCGCATTGTTCAGGGTTTAACTGCGGGGGCAGTAAAAGGATAAATCGATTTTAGATTTTAGATTTTAGATTGAACTGGTTCCTGGGTTCTGGCTGGGAACGAGTCAAACAACACAGTCAACAGTCAACAGTCAACACTTTAAAAATCATGGCAAAATTGCAACTAAAAAACCTCAATAAAACCTACAGCCCTAAAGTTGTTCCCGTAAAAGACATTAGTTTGGATGTCAGCGAAGGAGAATTTCTAACCTTGCTGGGACCATCGGGGTGTGGCAAATCTACGACACTGCGGTTAATTGCAGGGTTAGAACAGCCAACTAGGGGCGAGATTAGAATTGGCGATCGCGATGTCACTTATCTCAGACCGGGCGATCGCGATATTGCAATGGTTTTTCAAAGTTACGCGCTGTATCCGCACATGACAGTATACGAGAATATGGCATCGAGCCTCAAACTTCGCAAAATCTCCTCCGGTGAAATCAATCGGTTAGTGACAGAAGTTGCAGCATCCCTAGGATTGACGGAATTAATCGATCGCAAACCAGGAAAACTATCAGGCGGACAGCGACAGCGAGTCGCCCTCGGCCGCGCATTAGTGCGCCAACCGGAAGTATTTTTGCTCGACGAACCTTTGAGCAATCTCGACGCATTATTACGGGAAAAAGTTAGGGCCGAACTCAAACAATTGTTTTCCTCCCAAAAAGCTCCTGTAGTGTACGTAACTCACGACCAAACCGAAGCAATGACGCTTTCTACAAAAGTCGCAGTTCTCAACAGCGGCAGCGTGCAGCAGCTCGATCCGCCACACTTAATTTATACCCGTCCTGCAAATCAGTTTGTAGCCGGCTTTGTGGGCAGCCCGCAAATGAATTTGCTCGTGCTTAAATGCCATGGCAATTTTGCTAAGTTGGGGGATTTTGGAGTTCCACTCCCAAATATGCCGACTCTGCCACCAGAAATTGTTTTAGGAATTCGCCCCGAACACGTCGGCTTTGCAGATGCAGAGGCCGGCAATATAGCGGCCGCAGAGGCAATTAAAGGTGAGGTTTATTTAGTGGAAAACTTGGGAATGCAAAATTTAGTTAGCGTTCGAGTTAAAGGTGTGGACTCAGTAACAGTGCGGGCTTTGCTGCCCAATGACCGCCACTGGAATTCCGAAATTGTAGAGCTGGTTTTCCCGCCTCAGTTGCTGCACTGGTTTGACGTAAAAACGGGCGATCGCTTGCAATAAGAATTTGCCTTGCATAGCATGATTGATTAAAAATTCTCTAACCCTGTGCTGAAAAATATTTTTTTTGCTTCTAACTAAGTTATGACTTTAGTTAGAGGTAGAACTATTTGGCTGCTGTTAACGTGATATTCATGTGTGAAAAAGCTAATTGGCTGACACATAGGTTGCGTGTTTACCAAATTTAATCGCTAACCTCTAACTCTATTTAGGTCGTTAATCGGAAGTTAAAGCTAAGTTGGCTTTACCTCGCATTAGCTGCTGGTTTTGGAGCGAGCCAATTAGATAAAAAATGTTGAAAATTATCACAAATCAACTTAGGGAGTATTACTGAGATGAATTTCATTTCCACAGCCATTGCTCGCATCAGTTCCCTGCTTAAGGGCTTTCAAATTAAGAGTTTTTTGAGTGTTGTCCTAGTCGGTTTTCTGGTGCTGACAACCACTGTTGATTCGGGACGCACTAACAAAGGTTTTGGCACGCAAGCCAGCTCAAAATCTGAGCTAAACAATTCTGAAAGACCCCAAACAACGCGGGAATGGAGGCAAGAAGCTCGCGAAACCTCAGACTCTCCCGGCGAACGAGCTCAGAAGATTGGCCAAGAGGCAGGAGCAGCCGTGAAAGAAATGGGCGAGATGTATCAAGACACTGCTAAGAGAAGTATCCGCGAATTAAAGGATTAGTAGCTCCACCTAAAAAATATAACACTGAGAAACCTGATTGCTTTCGGGGGGCAGCCAAGAGTGCTCGCCCTTCCGGGTTTCTGAACACCTGAAAAGTTTGACGTTTAAATAGGTTGAGCTACTTAATACGACAGACGCAATCAAGTAGGCGAGCATACATAAACTAGAACAGATGCTCAAAAACCCAGTTTCACCTGAGAAACTGGGTTTTTGAGTTGGAAGTCTTTTATGTTAAATTAAATCAAATTCGCGTTAAAAACCCGTTGCTCAGACTCGGTGGTTAAAACTGAGATATTTCAGTATTCTCAATCATCCTTTCAAGGGCACGCTAGAAACAACGGCCCACAATATAGAAGTTCCACGTAATTCCTGATGAAGAAACATTTTAACAGTCTTTTCTTGACAGGCCTGCTGTTCATCCTGCCTCTTTGTCCGGCAACAATTGCCCGCGCTCAACTTCCCGAAACTTCGGATACTAATGCCAAGCAAACAAATCTCCTCAAAGATGAACTCTATTTTGGCTTAACAAAACCGGGAGGCGAGACAATTTCTGAATCCGAATGGCAGGAGTTTGTCAAGGCAGTTATTACCCCTCGCTTTCGGGAAGGGCTAACCGTATTAGACGGCTCAGGGCAGTTTCTCAACAGAGCGGGAATTCTGATTATAGAAAACTCTAAAATAGTTATTTTAATTTATGAAAGTAGTCCTGAAAAAAATCAAGCTATTAATGAAATTATCGAAACTTACAAGCGCACTTTCCTGCAAGAGTCTGTGCTGCGGGCCACCAGCGAAGTTAAGGTTTCTTTCTGATGTGGTCATCCAATCAGCGTATTTATGATATTATCCGTGGTAATCAAGGTCATATCCTCAAAGATAATTAGGGTGCGGTGCAATAAAAATCATAAGTTGTGGGTATCGATCGCAGACTGCAAAAAATCCCTAGAAAAATCTGCCCGGGAGAAAACAAAAACATGATGAACGACGGCAACCAAAAAGCTGAAGCGCCGGAAAGCGAGGATTCACAAAATTTGTCCGGCATGGCGAAAGCTTTTCTTGTGAGCGTGGCTTGGTCTTACGCAGAGGCATTGGAGCGAATGAAACGATCGCGAAATCCACAGGAACCCGCGCCGGAATCTCCTATAGAACAAGTCGAACCCGATACTGAAAAAAATTAATGAAAGACTATTAATGCGATCGATTTGACAAACTATCTGGAGGTGCGATCAAACGCAATAGTCAGTTAGCTGTTTTGAGTTAAGAACAATCAACTCAGAACAGCGAACTGTGCAGCTAAAAGCGGATTTGTATTGGATTTTACAACAAAAAAAACTTAAAGCCCCGTGACCCTTCAACAAGCTCAGGAAAAGCTTTAGTCCGGGGATGACAACGGCGTTGCAGGTGTGAACCTCAACCTATATCTATTCATAAAAGAGATTTAAACTAAACAAAGTACGGTTTTACCGCTACAGTGTACAAAACAAATAACCAATTTTTAGATCGGTCTCATGTCTAATTCAAAAATGATTGGCAAAGCGATCGCAGGTGGCCTTTGCTTCGGCATCCTCGCCAGCTTCACCGCTTCACACGGCCCCGCATCCGCAGCAGCACCAATAATTGCCCAAGAAACAGCAGCCCCGGCCGCTAGCAGCATCGACCAGCAACTCCTAGGTCAATGGCAAGGCACAGTCCCCTCCGGTCAGTCTTTCACCTTCGTCTTTGCCCCAGAAGGCAAATTGTTTCTCATGGCTAAAGGCCCCGACGGAGCCGCCCGCGCCAAAGAAATGAGGTACAAAGTTAATCTCGGTGAAAAACCGATGCACCTTGATGTCGGCCTCAGCAGCACAGAAACCGTTGAGACTGTTTTTGAGTTGACTCCCGAAGGTCAAATGCGCCTTCAGTTGCAAGGCACTAATCCCGGACAGGCAAGACCTAATTCCTTAAACGAGCAGGCAACCGTGTTTAAAAAGGTCTCCGAGGCCACTGCACTGCCTGCTGACACTCAAGTCATCGGTTTTTGAGGAAAATTGCAGGCAGAAGGCACTCCAGTAGTTCTGAGTTTTGAGTTTTAAGTTATAAACCATTTAAAATTCAAAACTCATCCACGGCGAAGCGTTGCGAAGAATGTTAGCTTTCGCCATCTGTTATGCAAAGCCATCTTAAAATCTTCCTACTGCCTTCTGCCTTCAGCAGGCCCTGCTACAATCCACTTAATCTCCATTTAACTGCCATAGACCTCCATGAGTGAAACCGTCCTAGAAGTTCGCAACCTGCGGGTTCAATTTCAATCTGCGGACGCAAGCGATGCGTCTGCAACCGTCAAAGCGGTTGACGGCATTTCGTTTGAGGTCAAGCGAGGGCAAACTCTGGGCATCGTGGGAGAGTCGGGATCGGGAAAATCGGTAACATCCCTCGCTGTTATGGGTTTGCTGTCGAGTTCGTCAACGAAAATCGACGGCGAAATTTGGTTTTATTCGACAAAAGACGGCGCTAGCAATGGGCCTGTGAATCTGCTGGAACTGCCGGACAGGGAAAAACAAACATACCGGGGCAGCCAGATTGCGACGATTTTTCAAGAGCCGATGAGTTCGCTAAATCCCGTTTATACGATCGGATTTCAACTCACAGAAGCCATTTGTTTGCACCAACAGGTGTCGCAGACAGAAGCGCGGCGCCAAGCTGCTTCTTTGCTGCAAGAAGTGAAGCTGCTACCGGGGGACGATGAGATCAGGCAGCGGTGTTTGGCTTTGCGGCAAGAGCATTCCCAGGCTGCTGCGGGAAATCAAGCAGTTATAGAGGACGCTCGCGATTTGATGCAGCTCGTCAACGGCCAAAAACAAGCTATGCTCGATCGCTATCCCCACGAACTCTCAGGCGGTCAAATCCAGCGCGTGATGATTGCAATGGCCATTTCTTGCAATCCAACTTTATTAATTGCTGATGAACCGACAACGGCTTTGGACGTAACCGTGCAGGCAACAATCTTAGCTTTGCTGCGGGAGTTGCGGGACTCTAGAGGCATGGCAATGATTTTTATTACCCACGATTTGGGCGTCATTGCTGAAATTGGCGATACGGTGGCGGTGATGTACCGGGGCAAAATTGTTGAGTGCGGTGCGATCGAACAAATTTTCAGCAATCCCCAACATCCTTACACAAAAGGTTTATTAGCTTGCCGCCCAACTCTCGATCGGCAACTGCGCCGCTTGCCGACAGTTTCCGATTTTATGGATGTCACCACAAATGCTAGCGGCGAATTAGTAATTGTCGAGAAAAATGCCGATTTAGATGGCGACAACAGCGGAGGAAATTCCGCTTTTGCAACAGGAAAACCCCCTAGGTTGCCGCATATTTCTGGCCCTTTGCTAGCTGTTAATAACTTGCGCGTCGGTTTTCCTGTTCAGGGGATGTTTGGCGAAACTAAACGCTTGTTTATGGCGGTAAACGATATTTCTTTTGAGGTTTATCCGGGCGAGACTTTGGGATTGGTGGGCGAGTCTGGGTGCGGCAAATCTACTTTGGCGAGGGCTTTGCTGCAATTAATTCCGATCGCCAGCGGTAAAGTGTTTTTTGAAGGTCAAGAAATTACGCCTCCTGCGAAAAGTAGTTCGGCCTCGCAGTGGATGGCTAATTATCGGATGAAAAAAGAGTACGATCGCAAATTGCGGTGGCTGCGGCGCGATCTGCAAATTATTTTTCAAGACCCTTTTAGTTCTCTCGATCCGCGTCTAAATGTTGGGGATGCGGTGATGGAACCGATGGTGATTCACCGCTTTGGTAAGAACCACAAAGAACAGCGCGATCGCGCGGCTTATTTGTTAGATAGAGTAGGTTTAAACCCCGATTTTATGCGGCGCTACCCTCACGAGTTTTCGGGCGGACAGCGGCAGCGAATTTGTATTGCTAGAGCTTTGGCTTTGAATCCTAAGTTTATTATTTGCGATGAGTCGGTTTCGGCATTAGATGTGTCGGTGCAGGCGCAAGTTTTAAATTTGCTCAAGGAGTTGCAAACAGAGTTTGGACTGACTTATATTTTTATTTCTCACGATTTGAGCGTGGTCAAGTTTATGAGCGATCGCGCGATCGTCATGAACAAAGGTAAAATCGAGGAAATTGGCACTGCTGAACGCATTTACCGCCAACCGCAGCAAGCTTACACGCGGCAACTCATAGCTTCTATTCCAGCAGGGAATTTGGAGCGAATTCGGCAACAGCAACTAGGTCGCCAAGCTGCTTGGCCCCCATCGCCTGCAGATGACTCGAAACACATTTGATATCTAGTGTTTTCAACTGGTATCAATTACCAATTGCCGGTTACAAATTACCAATTACTAATTAACCCTTTTGCGTGAATATCTCGTCCAACAAAAAACTGCTACAAATATTTTTTTCATTTTATCTTCAGAAATCAGCAGTTTATATTTATTTTAAATTAATAATTTATTTATTGTCAAATTCAACCTGCTTGAACTTGAGTAATATTCCGGGTTGTTCAACCGACACCCAGGGCGCTCCATGCAGTATTTTCCTAGATCAAACCGGGTCATTCCTGGAGCCAAAAAGTTGTATAACACGCTACTATAACGCGGTAAGCTGCTTCAGGCGAACTCTACATAATTAGGTTATTCGTCCAAGAGTGCCAATTTCTACGTCCAATTAGCTAGATTAGGCCAAATATCCAATGACTAACAGCAATATGTAGCGTAGTATTATATATAAACTCTCTCTATGAGTCGGAAAAAGTAAAAAATGCACATCCCAGCTAAGAAAAGATTGCTCGCTAATTCCGTAAATACACTGAAAATTTACTTAATTATCTAGCCGGCTTGAGTAAATATACGCAGATTTTAAAATGCTAGATTTCGCAAGCTAGCAAAGTTTTACAATATTTTAAAAATTTTATTTTAATTTTAAGTCCCCACGAATAAAACGGAATCAACAGTAAAAAAATGAAGTATTCTGTTCATATCGAAGAATCCAAAAACAGTAAATTATTGAACTTACTCCAACTGTTGTTGAGAAAATTCACGGCAGCAGTCACCAGAATAGAAAAGGCAGAAGGCAGCAAGGAGTATGAAAAAAAAATCAGCGTAGCGACGATCGCCCCGGGCAGTGTATTCTCAATTTTGATAATTGTACTGCTTGTCTTAAACGGGTGGCTCGTAGCTGGCAGCGATGATAATTTCTACCATCGCCAACTCGCCCTGGGATTTTTGGCAATAGCAAATATTGTCTTTTTGGCGGTATCGGGGCGCTCAAAAGCTTCTGCTGTCGCAGCCCAAAACGATCGCCAATCTAGTAATCCCGACGGGGGCGATCGCTTTTTTAGCCTCTCGCTAGATCTGCTGTGCCTCCTTAGTTTTGACGGTTATGTAGCACTCATCAACCCAGCAGCAGAAAAAATACTCGGCTATTCCTCAGGAGAAATGATTGGCCAACTGTTCATTGAATTCGTGCATCCAGACGATCGGGAAGCTACTTTAAAAGAAGCTGAAAGTATTGCTGCGGGGAATAATACCGTTGGGTTTGAAAACCGCTGGCGCTGTCGAAACGGGTCTTACAAGTGGATAGCCTGGACTGCTACCCGTTTCTACGAGGAAGAATTGATCTATGGTGTCGGCCGCGACATTACCGCTCACAAACAAGCAGAAGCAGCGCTGCAAGAAAGCCAGCGTTTTGTTGAGCGAATTGCCAATACCAGTCCGAATCTTCTCTTTGTTTACGATGAAAGGGAGCAGCGAAATGTCTACAGCAACCGCGAAATCACTGACACCCTCGGCTATACGAGCGCAGAAGTTGAAAACATGGGCAGCAATCTACTGCCCACCATCATCCACCCTGACGACTTAGCTAAATTTCCCGGATATTTTCAGCAATTAGAAAATGCTCCCGACGGCGAAGTTATTGAGTACGAATATCGGGTGCGCGACAAACAGAATTGTTGGCACTGGTTAGTCAGCCGGAATATTGTATTTAGCAGAACAGAGGAGGGAAAAATTAAACAGCGTCTCGGTGCTGCTACGGACATTACAGAGCGCAAAATAGCAGAACAAGCTTTAGCAGAACAATTGAAACTTTCTCTATTCACAGCAGATGTGGGAATTGGTCTAACTCAAAACCAGACTTTGCTTGCAACTTTGCAATATTGCGCCGATGCAGTTGTGCGCCATTTGGATGCTGCGTTTGCTCGGATTTGGACGCTGAATGAAGACGGAAATGTATTGGAACTGCAAGCAAGCGCGGGGATATATACTCACATTGAGGGGGCTCACAGCCGCATTGCTGTCGGCGATTTCAAGATTGGTTTAATAGCCCTGGAGCGACAACCTCACATTACTAATTCTGTGAAAGAAGATCCCCGAATCCAGGACAAAGAATGGGCCTCACGAGAAGGAATGGTGGCTTTTGCTGGATATCCGCTAATTGTTGACAATCAGTTGCTGGGAGTAATCGCGATGTTTGCTCGTCAGGAGTTGAACGAATCAACGCTGATTGCTTTTGCATCAAGTGCCGATGCGATCGCCCTGGGAGTTAAGCGCAAACAAACAGAAGAAGCTCTCGCCAGACAAAAGCAAACTTTGAGGGCAATTATTGACAACGCTCCCATCTGGGTGTGGCTGACTGACACTAAAGGCAAGATGCTGTTGGTTAACAAAACTTTTTGCGAATCTGTGAACGTTCCTGAAGAAAGATTTTTGGCAGCATCTCACTCTTGTGAAATTTTGGGATCGGAAGCATTTGCTAACTGCATGGCATCTGACGTGCAAGTCTGGAGTCAAGATAGTCCTTTTTATGCTGATGAAATTATCCAGTTTGCTGACGGTAAAAATCACCATTTAGAGGTAATTAAAGCTAAGGTAAAAGAGGCAAACGGCAGCGCGATAGGCTTAATCGGCTTGGGTTTGGACGTTACACAACAAAAAGAAGCTCAACTAAAATTGCAAGCTTCGGAAGCGCGATTCCGGAAGTTAGCGGAGCAGGAAGCACTTCTGAACCAGCTAGCTAGCAATATCCGCGAATCTCTAGATTTAGATACTATTTTGGCAACAACTGTGCAGCAGATTCGCGACTTACTGCAAGTCGATCGCTGTGTGTTTATCTGGTATTTGCCCGACGCTTCGCCACCTGCTTGGGATGTCGTCCACGAAGCTAAGAATGATTACTTGTTCTCGCTTTTGGGTTATTTCCCTGCTGACATAACGGGTACGCTGCCGCAAAAAATCGCTAATTTGGAAGTTTATCAAATAGATGATGTTGCAACTGTCAGCGATCCCGTAGAACGAAAATTCTTTTTGGAGGCTGGTTACAAGTCTGTCTTGGATTTGCCGATTAAAAGTGCCGGGGGTTTAACTGGTGTTATTGGCTGCGTTTCTTGCAGCGAGGTGCGTAAGTGGACAAAAGAGGAAGTGGAGTTAATGGAGGCAATTGGCGATCAATTGGCGATCGCCATCAGTCAATCTGAACTTTACACTAACAGCGTCGATTCAGCTCGGATAGCGCAAGAACAAGCTGCAAAACTCGAAGTAACTCTGTGCGAACTCCAGCAAGCTCAAACTCAGCTCGTGCAGGCAGAAAAAATGTCGAGTCTCGGTCAGATGGTAGCAGGAATTGCCCACGAAATCAATAACCCGGTCACATTTATTTTCGGCAATCTTACCTACACAGAAGAATACACCAGAAATCTGATGAAACTGCTGCAAATGTATCGAGATGAATACCCGGAACCTTCTCCAGCGATTCAGGAAGAAATAGAAGTGTTAGAGCTAGATTTCTTGCTAGACGACTTGCCGAAAATGCTGTCTTCTATGCAGGTGGGAGCCACTCGCATCCGGGATATCGTGCGGAGTTTGCGGAATTTCTCTCGCCTCGACGAATCTGACATGAAAAAGGTTAACATTCACGAAGGCATCGACAGCACATTGATGATTTTAGAACACCGTCTGAAATTTCAGCCCGATAGCGTAGCGGGTACGGAGTCTCATCGCCCAGCAATTCAAGTCATTAAAGAATACGGACAACTGCCACGGGTGGAGTGCTACGCCGGACTGTTGAATCAGGTGTTTATGAATATTATTGCTAACGCTATTGACGTGTTACAAGAACAGCTCGAAAATCCGGGAATTATCCGCATTCGTACAGAGGTAGAAGGTACTCTTGCTGTGATTAGAATTGCTGATAACGGTGCAGGTATCACCGATCAAGTCAAGCAACGGATATTTGACCCATTCTATACTACCAAACGGATCGGTTCAGGAACAGGAATGGGTTTAGCGATTTCCCATTCAATTATTGTCGAAAAACATAAAGGTGAAATTAAGTGTTTGTCGGTGGTGGGGAAAGGCACTGAATTTATAATCGAGATTCCGATTAAAAGGACCGAAACTTAAAGTGGTTTTTCGGCAAAAATATTAAGGTGCGTCTGTTGGGAAAACCCAATTTTTTTTACTAACCTTAAGGCAGACAAACCCTACAGGCTACAAATATAAAAAAAATATTTTACCATAAATTTGTCTGGTGCGTATTGCCCGCCCTCCCACTAAAATTGATATGATATTAAAAATCTAACATCTCAAATCTTAAATCTCAAATGGCATTACCTCCCGGCAGTTTAGGTTTACCCCTAATTGGCGATACTATCAACTTTTTGCAAGATTCCCAATTCGCCAAAAAACGCCACCAGCAGTACGGGCCCATTTTCAAAACCAGCCTTTTCGGACAGCCTACCGTGTTTATGTCTGGTCAAGAGGCTACTTTGTTTGTTTTAAGCAATGACAACCAATATTTTGTTGTGACTTGGCCTACCAGCACGAGAGCGCTTTTAGGGTCCCTTTCCTTGGCATTACAAACGGGTGCTAACCACCAAAATCGGCGCAAGTTGCTGTACCAAGCGTTTCAGCCACGAGCTTTGGCAGGCTACATGGGCGCGATGGAAAATATCACTCAGCGCTATTTGGAAAAATGGGTCAAAATGGAAACCATGACTTGGTATCCTGAACTGAGAAATTATACTTTTGATGTGGCGGGTAAGTTGTTGGTTGGGATTGATAATGGTGCGGAAACGGCGCTAGGACATTATTTTGAAACTTGGTGTAATGGTTTATTTTCGATTCCTTTAGATGTGCCTTGGACTCAGTTTGGCAAGGCGAAAAAGTCCCGCAAGCTGCTGTTGGCAGAACTAGAAAATATTATTCGAGACAGACAACAAGGAACCCCTAGTGGCAAGGATGCTTTGAGTTTGCTGATTTCGTCTCGCGATGACGAGGGAAATAGTTTGAGTTTGGATGAGTTAAAAGATCAAGTGCTGTTACTGCTGTTTGCGGGACACGAAACTTTAACTTCGGCGATCGCCTCTTTTTGCCTTCTCCTAGCTCAACATCCCGATGTGATGGCAAAAGTCCGCACCGAACAGAAGCAGTTCCCCGCTACGGAACCCCTAACCTTGGAACAACTCAAACAAATGACCTATTTAGAACAGGTGCTCCAAGAAGTGCTGCGTTTAGTTCCACCAGTGGGAGGTATTTTTCGGACAGTCATTAATGCTTGTGAGTTCGGCAGCTATGAAATTCCAAAGGGTTGGACTGTGCTTTCTCAGATTAATCAAACCCATCAGGATAGTCAACTTTATCCTGAACCCGATCGCTTCGACCCCGATCGATTCAACTCCGAGCGATCGGCTAAACCGTTTAGTTACGTGCCATTTGGTGGAGGTTTGCGGGAATGTTTGGGCAAAGAATTTGCCAGGTTAGAAATGAAGTTGTTTGCGGCAAAGATTGTTCGGGAGTTTGAATGGGAGCTTTTACCAGATCAAGATTTGCATTTGATCACAGTACCGACTCCGCATCCCCGCGACGGTTTGCGAGTGAAGTTTCGTAGAACAACTATGAATAGGTAGAAAATCTAGAACTTCGGCTTTTTAAAGAATTCGGCAACTATTCTTAAGAACAGACCGGAAACCCTGTTCTTAAGAATAGGTAAATGTGTTTGTGGGTCCTTGCTCCTAGCCCGCCCTGAAAGCCTTATTGATAATGGTGCAAGATCTCAGCCTCAATCAACATCCAATTGCATCGGCCCCAAATACTTAGTTAAATAAGGAGAAAAAACCTCATAAATCAGAGTCAATGGCTTCCCGTGATGCCAAAACAAATAGTGTCGCCCCCAAAAAGGGCCCGACTCTTCAAACGCTGATTCCAAAGCAGCCGAATCACCGCAATAAATGCCCTGCACATCGCGATACAATTCTGTCCGCAGTCTCGCTAAACTGGCCCAAATTGGCAAAGATTTATTTTGTAAGTATTCATCTACGTGGCTCGCTTCCCACCAAGAAGTTGCATAGGCTAAGCGCTGTCCCGAAGCAGTCCGCAGCCACACTTGGCGGCGCAGCCGTGGCCCCGGAACCGCGACAATTTGCTCTGGCGCGCCGTCTGCATCTTCACCGACTAAGGACATATCGATGACATCAACTTCTGTGGGTTCCCCTGTCAGCAGTTGCAGGTGACGAGTAGGGGAACCGTCGCCCAGGAGCAGTATTTGCCACGCCGGTGCGAGCTTGGTGTGGGGCAAACCCTTTTGTACTGCGTCTTCTGCTCCTTGCCACAGGGGGTTGAGAGCGTGCCAGGTCCGGCTGTTTTTGGGTGTAAATGTTGCAGTCAAGGGTCTTTACAAAACTTAATTTTTTGTTTATTATAACGCTTCTTCAATTATCCACTCAAAAATTAAAAATTGCTCGACCGATGACGATCGCCCATAGGATGTCCGGTTAAATAGTTATAATACTTCTGTTCGGGATTTTTATTCTTCCTTCTTCCTTCCACTATATGTTACGAATAACCGAAATAAAACTCCCCCTAGATCATCCTCAAGATGCGATCGCCAGTGCCATTATCAAAAAGCTGCAAATTCCCCCCGAAGAATTGCTCAGCTATTCCATCTTCAAGCGCAGCTATGATGCTCGTAAAAAAGCAGAAATCCTCCTTGTCTATATTGTGGATGTAGAGACGACACAGGAAAAGCAACTTCTCCAACGCTTCAAAAAAGATCCTCATGTAATGGTGACACCAGACACGAGTTATCGCTATGTAGCGCAAGCCCCCAGTAATTTGACGATTCGCCCCATTGTGATTGGTACAGGGCCGTGCGGTATGTTTGCGGGTCTGATGCTGGCACAAATGGGGTTTCGCCCCATCCTTTTAGAACGCGGAAAAGCAGTGCGCGATCGCACAGTTGACACCTTTGGATTTTGGAAGAAAAAAGCAGAATTCAACCCAGAATCTAACGCCCAGTTTGGCGAAGGTGGTGCGGGTACTTTTTCCGATGGCAAACTCTACAGCCAAGTTAAAGATCCTCAACATTATGGACGGAAGGTATTGACGGAACTTGTGAATGCAGGAGCTTCACCGGAAATTTTATATATTAATAAACCGCATATTGGCACGTTCAAACTGGTGGGAATTGTCCAAAGTCTTCGCGCCCAAATTGAATCATTAGGCGGAGAGATTAGGTTTCAAAGTCGTGTGGAAGATATCCACATCGAAAATGGAAAAGTGCAGGGACTTACCCTCGCCAGCGGAGAATATATTGCTAGTAATTATATAGTTCTGGCGGTGGGACACAGCGCCCGCGATACTTTTGAAATGTTGTTTTCGCGCGGGGTTTACATCGAAGCAAAACCATTTTCTATTGGTTTTCGGGTGGAACATCCCCAAACTATTATTGATCGCTGTCGTTTTGGCGATCGCGCAGGCCATAAGCTTTTGGGTGCCGCCGATTACAAACTGGTTCACCATTGCCAAAACAATCGTTCTGTGTATAGTTTCTGTATGTGTCCCGGTGGTTTGGTAGTGGCGGCGGCGTCAGAACCGGGGCGACTTGTCACTAATGGGATGAGTCAATATTCTCGCAATGAACGCAATGCTAACAGCGGGATTGTGGTGGGTATCACGCCGGAAGATTATCCCGGTCATCCCTTAGCAGGAATTGAGTTTCAGCGTCGCTTAGAAGAACGGGCATTTGAGTTAGGAGGTGGCACTTACAACGCCCCTGGGCAGCTTGTGGGGGATTTTTTGGCGAATCGCCCTTCCACGGCGCTAGGCAGTGTGCAGCCGTCTTATACGCCGGGAGTTGTGATGACTGATTTGAGCGAAAGTTTGCCAGATTATGCGATCGCAGCTATCCGCGAAGCACTTCCGGCTTTTGACAAACAGATTAAAGGATTTGCGATGGATGATGCGGTTTTGACTGGGGTAGAAACGCGCACTTCTTCACCAATTCGGATTAAACGCAAGGAAGATTATCAGAGTTTGAATACAGAAGGTCTTTATCCTGCTGGGGAAGGTGCAGGATATGCGGGTGGAATCCTGTCGGCCGGGATTGATGGAATTAAGGTGGCGGAGGCGGTTGCTTTGAGCATATTGCAATCTTCAAACCACAAAATTTGAGGCTGGATTTGAGGATTTTTAGATGATTTGAAGATTGCCGTCAACTGTCAACTGTCAACCGTCAACCCTCAACCGTCCACTCTGTTCAAACAGCAGCTAAACGCGATCGAATTTCCGTATCGGTATACTCCGGGATCCAGCCTTCTTTGGTGATAAAATAGCGCACCGCTTTAATTTTCCGGGCTGCTGTCAAATAAAACCAGTGTTCTGTATTCGCCGGCACGTTGATAAATTCTTCCGGCTGCACTGTGAGTTCGACTTGGCTGCCGTCAGGCCGCACGAAGCCGAAAATGCCCTCGCCTGCTACGATATAGCGAACTTCATCATCGACGTGGATGTGGCACTTGGTGAATTTCGACAGCATAGTGTCGAGGTTGGGAATGTCTGGGTGCAGTACGATTAAGTCGCGATCCTGATAGCCTGCACTTTCCGACAACTGTTCAAAGTAGCCGTCGAGGGCTTGCAGCACTTGCTCTTTTTGATTGTCGTCAAGAGCATCTTTAGCTAACAAATTTTGAATTTCAGCGCTGTCACCCACGGGCCAGCGGTTGAGTTGAATGTTTAAGGAAGCGAGTTCTCGGGTAATGTCGCTCTGTTGAGTGTAGGTGGTACCGTTTTCGAGTCGCAGGATAGCCATTTTTGCACGTTCCAATTTTTGGGTGAGGCGATACACAGGCACTGTGAAAGATGTTTGTCGATCGCGCCTGTACCAGAATCACAATTTTAACGCTAATTTGAACAGGCTTTCCGCCCTGTTCCACAACAGTTGAATATTTGTCGCGATAATATTGATAAGTCAGGCGCCAGCTAGCACCAGCAGCGATCGGCAATACTGATATCTTAAATGTAATTTTTGCAACAACTATGCCTACTTATACGGGAATTTCTAGCGAAGCTTTTCAGCATCCCCTCGATCGCCAAGCCGAGGCAGCATTGCGGAGCGTGCCTGGATTTGATTTAATTGCCAGCAAATTTGTAGAATTTGTCTACGAACGGCCACAATTCGTTTACCTAATGGGAAATAGCATTCAAGTCGGCCCACGCCAATATGCCAGCATTTATCATATATTTCGGGAGTGCGTGCAGGCTTTAGATGTTTTTCCAGAACCGGGTTTGTTTGTTTCTCAGAATCCCTTAGTTAACAGCTATGCCCTGGGAAAAAACCAACCTTATGTAGAATTAAACACTGGTCTTTTAGACTTGTTGGACGAGGCGGAACTGCGGGTAGTCTTGGCTCATGAGTTGGGACACATTAAATGCGGTCATCCAACTTTAAATCAAATGGCTACCTGGGCGATGAGCGTCGCCTCGACAATTGGCGAGATGACTTTCGGGCTGGGAAATATGGTCGGTAGCGGTTTAATTTTCGCTTTTTATGAGTGGCGGCGCAAGGCTGAATTGTCGGCAGACCGGGCTGCTTTGTTGGTGACCGATGACTTGAACAATGTGATGAAGACGATGATGAAACTTGCTGGAGTTAGCAGTAAATATGCTGACCAATGCAGTTTGCAAGAATTTATCCGCCAGTCTGACAACTATCAAGAGCTCGATCGAGACAATCTCAACCAAGTGTATAAATTTTTACTTTACAACGGCGACCAAGGCGTGATGCTGAGTCACCCTTTCCCGGTGGAAAGGCTGAGGTATTTGCGAGACTGGGCCAGTTCCGAGGAATACCGCCAAATTAAGCTAGGGAATTACAAGCGGGCTGTAGCTGAGGGTGCGGTTGATGTGAAGTCGCAAACGCCTAACAGCGAGACGGAGGCTTTGCGCCGTCAAATTGAAGAGTTGCAGCGGGAGATCGAGAGGCAAAAATCAAAGCGAAACTAAGTTTAAATTCCTCGTTTCCAGGCTGTGCCTGGGAACCAGCTAAATGTTTTGTTGAAGATTTACCGGATTTGAGGGAGGGGGAAACGTAAAAGGAAGGTAAACCAGTGAGAGACTTACTCGCAACTGGCCTCCAATCTAAAAACTGTCCCCTCCTTTCGGAAATCTGTTTCTGAGGAGGTGTAGTTTAAATCAAGAGAAGCTTATAAATCAACGGGGCTAAAAAAAATGAATATTGATAACGCAATGAATACTAACAAGCCAACTTCTAATTTTTTCGGCAATGTGGGAAAAGTCGCGATCGCCCTGACTCTTCTGGCCGCCGGCATGGCATTTACAAATCCTGGGAGAGACGAATACCTAACTTATGCTTCCGGCGTACTCCAAACCGAGTTGGAAAGCACTGTGTGCAAAGATTCTCGCGTTCCGAAAGCTTTGGGCGGCATTACAGATACTTTGATCGGCAGTTGCAAGAATTTGCTGACTTCGCAGCGGGGCACGATCGCAAGCTTGCTAGACAATACAACGCAGCGTCAAAATTTAGGTGTGGTCAGTATTTACACAACTCAATTAGGCAAAAAAAGCTATCCAACGGTTGGAGCTTTTGGGAATTTCGTGACCTTGCCACCTAGTTCTGAAAATGCTCAAAAGTAATTTCAAATTAAGTTCCATTTTAGAAACCGGGTTTTGTAGAAAGCCCGGTTTTTTCTTACGTAATTGTCTCTAAGTAAATCTCAATAAATTCGGAGAGCGGTAGCACATATTTTTAATCAGGCCCGCTATTAGAGGCAAAACATTAAGTTTTCTTAAAGAAGAAAACTTAATGTCCCACTTAATATTAACATGAACGTTATAAAGTTTGATGTTTAACAAATAAGCAGATGGCAATGCAATTAAGTAAGGGTGAGAGATTTAATATCTCTAAAGAACCGCCTGGTATAAAAAAAATGGCGATCGCCCTGGGTTGGCAAGTGACAGAGGCAGGACAAAGCTACGAGATTGATGTCTCTGCCTTTATGCTAGGTGCTGACGGCAAAATACCTAACGATAAATATTTTATCTTTTACAATAATCTGCAATCCGGTGACAGTTCGGTACTGCAAGTGATTCGGGATAAAAACAACCGAGGTCAAGAGAATAAGACTCTTTACGGCGTTATCTTAGAAAGAGTTAATCCTGAAATTGAGGAAATAACTTTTGTTGTGACTATTCACGAAGCAGATAAAAATAAGGCAAATTTTAGCAATATCAAAAATGCTTTTATCAAAGTTTCCAATTTGGATACAAAAAGCGAACTGGTTCGGTATGAATTAAAAGAAAATTTTTCGTTAGAGACTGCTGTAGAATTTGGTCGTTTGTATAGAAAGAATGGAGAGTGGAGGTTTCAGGCGGTAGGAGCAGGATATCAGGCAGGATTGCAGAGTTTTGTTGACAAGTATTGCAGCTAAAGTAACAGCGATGAAAAAATCTCGCCTGCACATTCTGATAGCAGCAGCACAAGAAGTCGCAGCAGGAGAAGAAGTAAAAGGTAAACCTCAGTCGCATTAGTCAATATAGCAACCGCCAAGAGGGTTAGGAGGTTGTTAATGGCTGAAACGATTGATTTTAATGCTTCTTCCTTATGCTATAGATGACAAAATCTCCTGGTAAGCATCGATGGTGTGCTGGGCGATCGCCTCCCAGTTATAATGCTTTTTGGCATACTCTTGGCCGTTCAATCCCCGCCGTTGGCGCTCCTGTGGATTGAGAAGTGCTGATTTAATTGAATTGGCGATCGCCCCTACTTCCAAAGGCCCCACCCAACCAGCTTCTGCTTGCTGTATGTCTTCCGCAATATGTATGCGATCGGAAATGGCGACAGGTACACCGGCGGCCATTGCTTCTGCTACAGCAATGCCAAAGTTTTCGTAATAAGAAGGCAATACAAATAAGTCGGCTTTTGTTAACAGTTCAACTTTTAAATCACCGCTCACAAAGCCAGTTATTGTTGTGTATTTTGCTAAGCTTGAATTCTGAATTTGCACTTTAATTTTTGTTTCATAATCAGCATCTTGGGGATTTGAACCAGCTAAAATAAAGTGAAACTCTATGCCCGCTCCTAAAATGCTTTCTAATGCTGGAATCAGCAAATCAAGCCCTTTTTTAGGTTCAATTCGCGACATAAATAAGATGATTGGCACTTGAGATTCTCGCAATCTTGTAGGAAACAAATCTGCTGTCACCCCCAATGGAATCACCAAATCCCGTGGCGCAGGCATTTTGCTTGTGCAGTTCAAACCAAATCTTTCTGAGATTTTAGCTTCTTCTTTACTTGTGAAGTGAATTGCGGCTGCCCCTGCTAAATTAGGGCGTTCTAAAAGCGTGGCATAAATATGTTTCAAGCGCTTTTTTTTCTGCAAATCTGCGGGGTCAAGCATACCGCAGGGACGCATAATATATGGCAACTTGTGATATCTAGCAATTGTGGCGGCAAAGGTAATTACTGGCGAGAATAAAGCGTGAATGTGGGCGAGGTCAAATTGTTGTGCATTTTCATTTAACCACTGCAATAAACCCAGAGAAAACTTATATCTACGAAACGGAGAACAGCGGAAATAAATAATTTGATAACCGTTCTGTTTTATTGGTTGATTTAAGGAGACATCTAAGGGATGTTGACCGATATCTCCGTTAGAATCTGTGGTGATAATTGTGACATCAATACCTCGTGAAGCGAGGGCAGCAGAAAGTCCTAGTACCATTTGACTTGGCCCGCCGTAGACTAGGGAAATTGAGGGGATAATTTGGAGAATCCGCATCAGGGATAGTTATTTAAATCCACATACCAACCTCTCCCAGTACAAATTTAATTATCTGGAAAAGGCTGCCCGTCTAGCTGTTCAGCTTCCTCTCTCTTTGTGGCTGTAATTTGGGTATTGTGAGCCATTGTCTTGGAAAATTCATACATTTCACTGGCTTTAGCTTCTGCAGCTTTCACAATTTCAAGAATTTCCAGGAGTTGGCTTTCATCTGGTAATTGTTTCATGGTAATGCTTCTAATCTCTCAACTACTTTGTCAATCATAATTCTCGCTTCAGGAGCCATACGTAGCAATGCTGCTAAATAATCTCCTGCTTTTTGAACATCTTCATCGGGCACACCAGCCATCAATACATTGCCCACCATGTGCTCTGCTTGTAAGCGAACACCTGATACGCAGAATTGAAAATTACTGATCGAAGAAAAGTATTGCATCAGTATTTCATTTTCTGGAAAAAGAGACATTGCTCTTCTAAGTGCAAAAAGTCCCTGCGTTGCTTGGCGTTCAGTCTCGTGTAGTACCTGGTAGAGTTCATCAACCAAAGAGCGTATGTCGGAAGGAATAGACATTTACTACAGCTTTTATTTAACACTTGTATTATACTGCTAAAAGTTACAACAATTCTTTGTAAAATTCCAACAACTGCTCAGCTAAAGCTTGATTGGTATAATTGCTCATCGCTCTCTGATAACCCCGATCGCCCACATCAGCAGCCAACTCCCGTCCCTCCATCAATTGCTGCAAACACTCCCGCAAAACCCCTGCATTTCCCTCGGGGAATATTAACCCCGCATCGCCGATGACGTGGGGAATTTCCCCGCAGTCGGAACCGATAACCGGAATTTTACAGGCCATCGCTTCAATTAAAACGTGACCGAATTGTTCTTTCCAGCCCACAGTGGTCAAAGTTTTGAATTTATAGCTGGTTTGCGAGGGCAATACCAAACAGTTCATTAAGTTAATGTAGGGGGGAATCTCTTCGTGGGAAACGCTTTCTACCCAGATTATTCGATCGCTGATTCCCCATTCAATACATTTTTCTGCGAGGCGCGTCCGCAATTTTCCTTGTCCTACTAACAGCCACTTCCAAGAGCTTTTTTCCAACCCTGCCAAAGCTTCAGCTAAAGTCAACAGTCCTTTTTCTTCGACAAATCGCCCTACAAATCCTACCACAAAATCGGTCGGCTCAATGCCGAACCTGCGCGAGAAATTAGCGTCTTTACCAGTGTGGCGAAACAAAGTTTCATCTACTCCTAGTTGTGGCATTACTTTTACCGCACCTTGATAGCCCCGCTGCCGCAAAATTTTAGCTCCATCTAAGTTGCCTGCAATAATTCCGTCGGTGTGCTGAAGATTGTAATTTTCTAATACTGAAACAGGCCAATTCAATTGATAAGGCAGATTCCACCAAGTAAAGAGTATATTTTTTGCTTTTAATTTGAGCAGTTTATTTAATAAAATTAATTGAGCGCAAGCAAGGGATTTTGAACCTTGTTCAACTTGGATTATCTGGGGTCTAAAGTTTTGCAAAACTTTAATTAAATCAAAGCCAAAGCTTAGCAATCCTTGATTATTTTGACTAAAGTTGGAGACAGGGATTACTTTAAAAGAACCCTTTTGATAAAATTCCGTTTCTATAATTTTATTTTGAACCCCTCCGGGTTTCCAACGCTGAGGCACTACAACTGTTACTTCAATATCGGATTCTAGGCTTGCTAATATCTTGAATTTTTCCCTGTTAATGTCCACAATATAGGTGTGACTGGCAACGAGAATTCTCATTTAGGGGAAGGGGGAAGGAATAGGGAATTATTGAGCGTTAATGTTGTCTATCTGGGTGTAACTTTGTCCATCATTCCACAGAGATTGAAATACTGTATTTATAGCACTGAGAAAACCCAAGATATAAAAAGCAAATCTAGTTATAATTTTAATGGGCGAGTGGCTTTTATAACAAGGCGGATTTCCCAAAACGTGGCAGTCAAAGAGTTTGGCAAAAAATCGCAGGCATTGAAAAGCTGTTAAATTTTTCAATCCCATTAGAAAGTGATTGTGATAAAATGTGATTTGATATTCGATCGATCGCGTGCTGACATCGTGACACCCGCCGCTCTCTTCCCCTAAGTGAACTAAACAGGCATTGGGATCGTACCAAATTTTCAGACCAGTCGATCGCAATCTCAAACAAAAATCCGACTCCTCCCGCACCGCACTCCCTGCAAACCGCTCATCAAACCTCAGCCCCCACTCGGCAAAAACCTGCCAGCGAAATGACATATTGCAGCCTCTAGCCGAGAGCACCTGCTGCGGTTTTACTGTATGCACCAAATCGATAAAATACCAGGCAATGCCAGCATCCATCGCTTCTGAGGGCAAATATTCGATCGCCAAATCCCCTCCAGAATTATCTAGTTTCATTCTGTCAAAAACCCGGCCCGCCACACATCCCACATCGGGTTTTTCTAAATAGTTGTCAGCGTGAGCCGCTAAAAAACCCTCTGGCAATTGTACATCATCATCAATAAATAAAATAATCTCTCCAACTGCGCGGCGCACTGCATAATTTCGAGCTGCGGGCAAACTTGCCCAATCTACCCGAAACCACCGAATTTTGCCAGCATTTGCCAATTCCTCTAAATAAACTTGAGTTTCCGGTTCGTGGGTGCGAGTTTGATCGATTACCAGCACTTCAAACGTCGGGTAATTTTGCCGAAGCGCATCAGCCAATGTCTCTCGCAGAGGTTGCTCGCGGTTGTAGGTGGGTATCACAACAGAAATCATCATTTGCAGTTGCCACTTTCATTATTTCTCTACACGCCAAAGCCAGACATCGCCGGGTTTGTAAATTGGTGTGATTTTATATTTTTGCACTTTTTCTAGTTCAATTTGCAATGCTTCTGTAGCTCGGTAGAGAAATACATCGCTAAAACCATCAGGAATTTTTACTTGTTCAGGTTTAACTGCCAGCAAAAGCTGTACTTCCGGCTTTAGCAGATAGCTGACAGACAGTATTTTTCCTGTGATGTTGTTGCCTCCGTGAGTGATTACTAAAGGTTTTTTCGCTTGATTGACAATCGCGGCTACTTGGGGATTGTATTTAGTGCTAGAAGGATATTTGTTCCACCAAAGTTGTGACTGTGAGCTGACGGCACAAGAAACTATTTCACTCGATATTAGTGCTATTAAACCGAGCTGCCACAGTTTTTGTTGGCGGGGATTGGGGGTGACTGCAATTTTAGCGGTGAATAGATAGGCAACAGCTATCTGGATTGCTAAAATATAGGGAACTAGATAGCGATCGGCAACGCCTCGCACTGCTATCAATACTATCGCTGTAATTCCGATCGCTGTCAATACAAACAGCCAAACTCGTTTGGGAGTTGAGCGACAGAGGGAGTATATTGAATGTGCGAGCGTTAACAGCAATACTGCCACTACAATCAGTCGGATTAAATCTGTAGTCATATTGCTCGAAGCCAATTTGATGATTCCACCCGCCCAATGCGTGTCGATAAACATTCGGCAGGTGATGAAAATTAAAGGCTTAAGTGAAGATATAAAAGAGAGGGAAAGGCGGGGGAAGCCTACGGTTGATTCGATTTTTGGCGCGTTCTCCAGTAATACCCAAATCCAAGGAGCAAAAAGAACTATTGCTATCGCGGCCGTTACTGAATAAGTAATTAATGTCTTGCCAAAAAGCCAATTCTCTTTGAGAATTACATAAAGGCCGTGGGCAAATATTACTAAAAAAAATAATAAACTACAATACAGTCCTAAAGTCAGGGCGATCGCATAAATAAACCAAACAGCCTTGCTCAATTTAGATGTGGCGGGAGAATTTTGTAGGGCGATCCTCTTCGTTGGCGTAGCCCCCGTAGGGGCGGGCTTCGCTAACGCCCGCAACAGAATTGCATTGGATAGCAAGACGAGGACTGCAAACATCATGTACGGTCTTGCCTCTTGCGCGTACAAGACGTGAAAGGGGGAAACAGCAACGATTGTAACAGCCATCCATCCCACAGACGCAGAACGAAATAATTCCCAGCACAACCAATAAATGCTGGGAAAAACTAAGAAACTAATCAAAGCTGAAAGACTTCTGACAGTCGCCACTTGCGGGCCGAACAAGTGCACCCAAAACCTGGCTAAAATAAAATACAAAGGCGACAGTTGAGGTTCTTCTGTAGCTAAACCTTTAACAGTATCCCACCAAGTTTTTTCGGGATTTATCTGCTGATATTTTCGCTGCAAATCTGCGACGCTAATTGTTTTGCCTTGAAAATCTTGCTGCACCATTTCCGTCCAAGTGTAGCCAGAAATTCGCAGCGAGGTGATAGATTCGTCGAACGAGTAGACTTTGCGATCCAGATTAGTAAAACGAAACCATATCCCCGTTATTAATATGACAACAATTAAAATTTTTAACGAAATTCGATGCAGTCGCCCATTTTGAATTGATTTGGTGTTCATACAATCAGAAATGGGGAAATGAAGAAAGAAGGATTTAGTTATTTAGGGGAGAGGGAATAAGCAAGAGATAATAAAGAATGAGACATTGGTTTCAATAATATCCCCTATATTTATCTAGAGGGTTCTTTATTCTTGCTTCTTTATTATTCCCTCTTGCTTATCCCTTCTTCCTTCAGATTAATTCCCCATTTCCATCAGATAGCTATGTGTTGCTGAACGGCTAAAACTAAATTCTCAGTCCAGAAATTAGCCAATTCTGCGCTGGCAGCTTCCACCATAACTCGAATTAGCGGTTCAGTGCCAGAAGCGCGCACCAAAACCCGTCCCTGTTCGCCCATTGCTGTTGTAGCACGTTCGATCGCATTTTGCATTGCTTCGCACTCGTGCCATTTCAGGCGTTTTTCGCGATCGTCCACCCGAATATTTCGCAGCAACTGCGGATAAGTTTGGAAACTGCCACTTACCAATTGTGCTAAAGATTGCCCGGACTGGCGCACCAGCGAAGCCAAATGCAAAGCTGTCAGCAAACCGTCGCCGCTGACACCATAATGCGGACAAAGAATATGTCCTGACTGTTCGCCGCCCAACATCGCACCGGTGCGCTGCATTTCAGCATGAACGTACTGATCTCCCACGTTGGTTCTAGTTAGTTTGCCCCCCAATTCTTCCCAAGCTCGCTCGAAGCCGAGGTTAGCCATTACAGTAGAAATAATTAAATTGGATGGTAACTGTTGGGAGTCGCGCAACTGCCGGCCCCACAGATAAAGAATGTAATCGCCGTCAATCGTTCGACCTTGGTTGTCAACACACAAAACTCGATCGGCATCGCCGTCAAAAGCAAAGCCCAAATCAGCATTGTGTTCCAAAACTGCGGCTTGCAAACTGTCGAGATGAGTAGAACCGCAGTTAACATTAATGCGAGATCCATCAGGAGAGTCGTGCAAACAGATTACATCCGCCCCCATTTGCGCGAACACCGCCGGACCCAAACCCGCGGCCGCCCCCCAAGCCAAATCCAAAACTATCCGCATTCCCTCCAAATTCATCTGTTCCAGCGAATCACAGAGCGAAGTGGCATAATCTCTAATCAACTCAGACCGATGGTAGTGCTGCCCCCAACCCACGCTAGCAACCGGAACTTTTGCCCCCCGGATTCCCGCTTCGATTTGTTCCTGCAACTGCTGCGACAGCTTGGAGCCGTTTGAGCCGAAAAATTTAATGCCGTTGTCTTCTGGGGGATTGTGAGAAGCCGAAATCATCACTCCGCCGACCGACTCCGAAACGCTTGCCAGATAAGCAACGCAGGGAGTGGGACACAATCCCAAATTCCACACTTCTAAACCGGCGGCCGTCAAACCCGCTGACAGTGCCATTGCCAGCATATCGCTGGAATTCCTGCTGTCTTGCCCCAAAATCACAGGCCCCTGGTTGGGGGTATTTTGGCGTAGAACTTGTCCAGCCCAGAAGCCCACTTGCAAGGCTAGGGGTGCATTCAGCAATTCTCCAACTTTCCCGCGAATGCCGTCTGTGCCGAAGAGTTTGGTATTTGGCAGGGAGAGGCTATTTCCCAGCAGAATCGTATCCAGTTTGGCTGGCTGTACCGAGTTAACAGCCGGAAACTCGCTGCCACGAGGGCGCGAAGGTGTCTGAACCATATTCACTCCTTTAGGAATATTCACACTCACACTTTGGGTTCATGTTACAACTGAAAGTCTTTATTTTCAGCGTAAACTCCATTTATTTCGTCGATTGCTCAAGCAACTTACTGTGACAACCTACGCACAAAGCTTAACTTCATCGGAAAAATTTGTATTGTACCCAAGGGAAAAACTTGGAGTACCGGGCGCGCCAACGCCCGGAAACCCGGTTTCTTTTTGCGTCGAGTAGTGACGCTGCTGCTGTTTGAGCCTATCAGCAACTGCGTGTGTAGAAGGTTAATGCTGTATTGCCGTATATTTTATGGCGGCAAATTTCTAGACCGGAAATCGGTTGTGTCGATAGCTCCGGGCTGTGTTCGATCGCGATTTCGCCGTTTGGTGCTAGCATTTCTTGGCTGGCGATCGTGTTTAACACAGGTTCGTACAAGTCGCTGGCGTAGGGCGGATCGAAGTAAATGCGATCGAACTGCTGCCCCGCTAATGTCGCCAATTTCGCCGTCGCGTTTCCCCGCAATATTTGGAATGTTTGCGACGAGTCTGCTACTTGCTCCCAGTTTTCGCGGATAATCGCACAAGCTTTCGCCGACTGTTCGATGCCAGTGACACTCGCGGCTTGACGACACAAAGCTTCTGCACCCATCGAACCGCTGCCGGTACAAATGTCAAGCCATCTGCAATCTGCGATCGTCCCTTGCCAAATATTAAATAAAGCTTCTCTGACTCGCGAAGGTGTAGGGCGAGTTGCGAGTCCCGGCAGGGTTTTGATTTGGCGATTGCCACAGATTCTTAGGCTCATTTAGGAAGAAGGAAGTTCGGCAACGGATTCTGTAACAAATGTAACGGATGTAATGAATGTCAGGAAGAAGGAAGTTCGGCAACGGATTAGCAAGGGCGGATGTCAGGAAGAAAGAAGACTTTTAAAAATGTCAAACCCGGTTTCGACAATCTACCGGGTTTTTCAAGATTCATGCCACCTAAGCGGGTACTTTTTCCCTCACCAGACTGACAAAATTTGACAGCATTTGCAATCCCGTACTCGAAGACTTTTCCGGGTGAAATTGCACGGCCATCACATTGTCTTTAGCTATTGCCGCCGTCACGTTTTGATTGCCGTGACTCACCATTGCCGATCGCACTTCTAACTCCACTGGATCGACATAATAAGAATGCACGAAATAAACCCAAGGATCGGACGGTAAGTTTTCCCACAGCGGCAAATCCGGCTGAGTAAATTGCAATTGATTCCATCCCATGTGCGGAATTGTCAAACTCGGTTCCGAGCGAAATCGGCGCACTTTTCCCGCAATAACGCCCAATCCCGGTTCTACGCCTTCTTCAGAACTTTCAAACAGAATTTGCAAACCCAAACAAATGCCTAAAAAAGGTTTTCCCGAGGCGATCGCACTTTTTATAGGTTCTATCAAATTGCGCGATCGTAAATTCTGCATTGCCGGGTCAAACGAACCCACCCCCGGCAAAACCACTGCATCAGCCTGCTCGATTATAGCAGGAGAATCTGTAATTTTTGGCACTGCACCCACATTTTCCAAGCCTTTACAGACTGAGTGCAGATTGCCCATGTCATAGTCTACTACTGCAATGACAGACATTGACTTACTTGCCTTATATTATCAATATCAGTATTATTGCACAAATATGACAGCGAAAATCCTGCTAACCTCATTTGATACTTGGCTTCCCCATCAGGAATCCAACTCTTCGGACGACTTATTAGCCAAGATTTCCCAAATCAAATCTTTGCCTGATTCCCTGACTTTTTTGAGGAAACTGCCAGTAGATTTTCAGCTAGCACCTAATTTAGCGATCGCCCAAATCAACCAACTCCAACCAGATACTATTATCTGCTGCGGCATGGCCGAAAGCAGGCAAAAATTAACCGTAGAATCCTGCGCTTGTTGTGAGAGCGACATTATGAAAACAACAGTTAATCTCGAACTGGTAGTCGCTGATTTAGCTGCAACAGAAATCAGTCACGAAGCCGGAAAATTTGTTTGCGAAGCTCTATATTATGCAGTTTTAAAACACCTTGCAAATTCTCAACTTAGCACCCAATGTATTTTCGTACACGTACCAATTTTGACAGAAGAAAATGCTGACAAAATTATCGCCAATTTTTTATTAATTTTAACTCGCCTCCCTTAACAACTGACAACTGACAACTGCCAGTTGCCAATTGCCAACTCTTTAGCCGCCGTAATTCCAACCCGTGCTTTCTAGTAGCAACGGATTGCCTTCTCGGTGGACGCCTGCAGCCACAACTTCTCCCACATAAACCGTGTGATCCCCGTGTTCTACAGCACCGACAACTTTGCACTCGACGTAACCCAGAGAATCCGAGATAATCGGACAACCAGTTTCCGCGCCGGGATAAAATTCTACATCCTCAAATTTATTGCCAACGCGGCGCTGCTGCTTGAAGAATTTCTGGGCTAACTCTTTTTGCCCTGCTTCTAGGAAACTCAAAGCAAAGACACCGCTGGCTTTGATCATGCCGTGGGATTTGGAGTCTTGCTTGACGCAGTTAACAACTAAAGGAGGGGTAAAGGAAGATTGCATCACCCAGCTAGCGGTGAAACCGTTGACTTCCTCCCCGTCTTTGACACCACAGATGTACAATCCGTGAGGGATTTTCCGCAAGATGGTTTTTTTAGCTTGTTCGTCTAGCACGGGCTTACCTGTTCGATCGATAATTCTACACCGCCCAGTTTACCAATGTCGGGCCCACAAACCCAACTGTCTTAAGGGCGATCCCCATACCGAAACTGTTGAGATTGCCAATATTGTTTTTTTCGATACCAAATCTTCTGCTTCGCCCAACATTTATTTTTATTAACTTAAATTAATTTGCTTGGATTTGTTTGCAACTAACTATATCCTGTGTTAAAACTTTAGCCATTAATATTGCAATCTCAAAGTAGTCCCTCAATTCCTTAGTAAAATCGGAGATAATTTGATGACAGAATCGTTTAAGCGGAACTTTGGTTTAGGTCTTTTAGCCGTCAGTATATTATCTCTAATTTGTTTCGGCATAATAGGGATTGGCAGAGACGGTCAACTCAATGCTGATGGTGGCGTCCTTTACGCTGCTGGACGTGCTTGGCTTAAGGGTTTAAATCCCTACAACCACGATTTACTCGTTCAAAGTGTAGCAGGAGTAAAGGAAATTGACGGTCTAGAAAATGCCGCTTTCTTTTATCCTCCTCCATCAGCCGCATTGTGTATGTTTGTCGGTCTGTTCGATTACTCGGTTGCCAAATTCGTCTGGCTCTTACTCAACTTGCTGTCAATCGCAGCTATTATTGCGATGACAGTTCGCACCATCAACCAGCATCAAAATAATAGTGAAAATCAACTGGGTATTTGGGTAATCAGTGCGATGATTATCGGCAACCCATTCACTGCCCACGTTGTCTGGATGGGTCAAACTTCTTTGATCGCTTTTGCTGCGACGATGGGTGCTTGGTTCTTCAGCGAACGGCAAAAATTTGTATTAGCAGGAATCTGTTTGGGTGTAGCCAGCTTTAAACCGCAACTATGCTTATTGCTTGGTATTTGGTTTTTGCTAGAACGGAACTGGAAAATACTAGCTGTAGCCTTCGCAACTGTTACAATTATGAGCGCTTACCCATTGGTGCTGCACGGCGGACCCGTTGATCTCCTGGCAGCGTGGCATCAAGGAATTCAAGACAGCTATAGCTCTTTGCCTTTCAATCAACCGGGGTTTCAAGATAAAGTTGGTATGGAAAGTCTTTTTGCTTCTTTAGGCTTGAAGATACCGGCTATCAAGATTGTGGCAGTAATTTTAGCGGTTCTGCTTTGGGTGTTCCGCAATAGAATTAATCGAGAAGATGTCTTGGCTCTGCTGATGGGTATATCCTTCACATTCCTCGGATATACTCACGTTTACGATTATGTAGGTTTGTTCCCGATTCTGACCTCGCTGTGGCTGTACTCTAGAAATAACCGCAATGCTTTGCTCACCAGTATTAGTTTAGTTTTTCTGCTCTTTTTTCCGAGACGTATATTTTTAGCAGCGGGTCTGCCTTTTTTGATTCACTGGAGAACAATTGTTGTTTTGATGCTGGTAGTTGGTGTTCTTGCATTCAGCATGAAAGCTAAATCTCGTCAAGGATTTCAGCAAGAAATGGCTTGATTTTCGCAGAGTTGCCAGGGGCAGAAATTATCATAAGGGGTGCTTGCCTCATAAACCCGGTTTATACGAAAACATCCTGGTTGGGCGACTAAGTATCTACGAATAAACCGGGTTTATGAACTTCAAAACTCATCGAGAGGCGAAGGGGTGCGAAGAACGAAGAAATCTCAAAACTATTGTGCAACTCCGTGCTTCTTAAACCAATCTTGCATCAGTTTCCAAGCATCCTCAGCTTCTTTTTTCCGGTAACTGGGGCGGTAGTCAGCGTTAAAACCGTGCGGCGTATCTGGATAAAGCACAATTTCTGAACCGCTGCTACCAGTTTTGAGAACTTCCCGCATTTTCTCGACTGTATCGTTGGGAATTCCCTCGTCTTTGCCGCCGTAAAGCCCCAATACAGGCACTTTCAAAGTTGCTGCAATGTCGATCGGCTGTTTGGGAGTTAAATCCGTAGAATTGCCAACTAAACGCCCGTACCAAGCCGCGCCAGCTTTGACTTTGGGGTTGTGGGAAGAGTACAGCCAAACAATTCTGCCACCCCAGCAAAATCCTGTAATTCCCAACTTATTAGTATTGCCTTTTCCGGACTTTTGCGCCCAATCTACGGTTGCATCTAAATCGGACATAACTTGAGCGTCAGGAACTTTCGAGACAACTTTACTAATAATTTCGGGAATCTCGGTGATTTTAGAAACATCACCTTGACGGGCAAACATTTCTGGGGCGATCGCTAAATAACCTAATTTGGCAAAACGGCGGCAAATATCTTGAATGTGGGCGTGAACTCCGAAGATTTCTTGAATTACTAAAATTACGGGAAAATTGCTGCCGCTGGCTGGCATTGCTCTGTAGGCTGGAATTGAGCCTTCTTTTACCGGAATTTTTACCTCACCTGCAACTAAACCAGCAGCATCCGTATTGATAACGGCAGCCGCAATAGGATGAACTGCTAAGGCAAATCCGGCGCTTAATGCGGTGACAGTGATAAATTGTCTGCGAGTTAAATCAGTCATGGCGATTTTAGATTTTAGATTTTAGATTGGGCCATTGAGAATTGGGAATTGCTCTTTTTTCTCTCTTTCTTTTTCCTGACATCCGTTACATCGGTTAGACAGTGCGTTGGCGAACTTCCTTCGAGGGTCTAAAAAGCCGATCGTGCTCTGGATGGTACAAGCGCGATCGCCCTTCTGCTGATTTTCCCAATGCCGGACTAATAACGTACATTGTCGTTCTGATCAAATTATTTTCCCGCGTAGCAACGGCCATTTTGTCAAGGGGAACTAGCACAATTTTTTCATCCGGCCAGCCCAACCGATAACAAATCGCTACAGGCAAATCCGATGGGTAATGTTCCATCAATTTAGCTTGAGCCTGTTCCACATGGCGGGCGCTCAAATAGAGGCACAAACTCGCTTGATGAGCCGCTAAACTCGCCAATTCTTCGCGTTCCGGTACTTCGGTTCTACCGCTAATTCGCGTCAAAATAATTGTTTGCACAACTCCCGGAACTGTCAACTCAATTTTAAGTTTAGCTGCGGCAAGTTGGAAAGCGCTAATTCCCGGGATTACCTCAAAAGCAATTCCCTCGGAAGCCAAAGCTTGCATTTGTTCGCCGACAGCCCCGTAGAGACAGGGATCGCCCGAATGGAGGCGGACGACGCTTTTCCCCTCGCGCACTCGTTCCACCATCAAAGGTACAATCTCTTCGAGGGTCTTATCCGCAGTTTGGATCACTTCAGCATCGGCGCGCACCCCCTGCAAAATTTGCTCTGGAACTAACGAATCAGCAAATAATATGACATCGGCTGCAGCCAGTAATTTTTGAGCCTTAACAGTCAACAAATCCGGATCTCCCGGGCCTGCACCTACAATGTATACCCCTGGAATTAGGGCTTCAGTCTCTGTCAAACTCATTGCTGCTAAAAAATTTGCTAAATTTACGGACTCTTCCGGATGTACCTATTTTAGTTGGAAGTAAGAGATGGTAGATGCACCCTGGTTTTGAACCCTAGAGACTAACCTCTCTGGGGTTTTTTATTGATCCTCTGGCAATTTCTGAGTGATCTTTGCCCGATCGCTATTGGGGGAGACAACATCAGGTAAAGGTCGATCGAGCAAATAAAGCCAAGTTAACCCACCCAACCCTAAAACAATCCCAGTCAAGCTTACCATTTGCGCTGTCCGCAGCGGTCCGAACATCAAACTATCAGTCCGCAACCCTTCAATCCAGACTCGACCGGAACTGTAAGCTGCGATATAAACCAAAAATAAAGCACCAGTTTTTAATCTAATTTTGCCCTGCAAATCGCGGAAAAACAAAGTCAGAAGCAACCCAAATACTGTCAAATTCCACAGGGATTCGTAGAGAAATGTGGGGTGGAAGTATTCAAAATTAGCGTAGGCGGGCGGGCGGCTGTTTGGGGGAATATAAAGTTTCCAGGGCAAATCCGTAGGACTGCCAAAAGCTTCAGAGTTAAAGAAATTTCCCCACCGTCCGATCGCCTGACCGAGAATTGCCGAGGGCGCGATTAAATCTGCCAATTGCCAAAAAGAAACTCGCTGGATTTTCGCAAAAATTAAAGCTGCGAGCGTGCCACCCAAAATCGCCCCGTGAATGGCAATTCCGCCTTTCCAAATCGCAGTAATATCCTCTGGCCTCTGGGCGTATTGCTGCCACTCGAAAGCTACGTAATAAATTCGAGCACAGGGAATAGCGCCCAGAACCAGCCAAATTGCCAAATCGCCCAGCAATTCAGGGTTGACGCGGCGTTTTTGGGCCAAGTATTGGGACAGACTCACCCCAATTAAGACGGCAGAAGCTATCAACAGTCCGTACCAGCGGATGGCTAGAGGGCCGAGTTGAAAGATAATCGGGCCTGGCGATGTAAATTGAAACGCTAAGGGCAGCGCAAGAATATTTAGCACCATAAAAGTTGCATTAATTGTGATGGAAAGCAGTTAAATTTTGCATACCCTTTAACAAACTACAGAGTTTATTTTAGGTGGCTGCGGTCATTTATACGCAATTTTTGGGGAATTTTGCCAAAAATTAACTTTGTTGTCGAGATTTTTGTTATTGCAACCTTGTTGACGTGGCACGACGGACTCAAAGGCTACACTCAGAATCACAGAATTACCTTGAAATGCGTCCAGGAATATACAGCAGGTTGCAGGTTGATGAAGTACACCCGCTTATCGATCAATTCCCGCCGGGACAAGGCCCTGCCGTCTCCCTACTGCACTTCATAAACCGGGGATACGCTGTAAGCATCAGTGAGGCTTGACATAAAAAAACTATGGGTGTTAGTATGCACTCATCAAAAAAATAATTTTTTAAAATAAATATTATTGTGACACCATCCAAATTTTACATTCCTTCCTTAGACGGAATTAGGACGATTGCTTTTCTCATTGTCTTTTTATCTCATGCAGGGGGCAAGAATATTTTCCCTGGACCCTTTGGTGTAACAGTGTTTTTCTTTTTAAGCGGATATTTGATCACAACTTTGCTGAGGCGTGAATATGAACAAAACCAATTCATTAATTTAAAACATTTTTTTTTACGACGTTTTCTGCGAATCTGGCCGGGGTTTTATCTAGTCTTATTCGTAGCATCTACCTTGACATTGATAGGTGTACTTGAAGGAGAAATACAACTACCAGGTTTTTTAAGCCAGGCTCTCCATTATTATAACTATTATGCAACTTTTGCTGGTGGTTACGGAGTAGCTCCTGGTAGTGGTGTATATTGGTCTCTGGCGGTGGAGGAACACTTCTACTGTCTTTTCCCTTTTCTCTACATAAGTTTACTCAAAATGCGTGTGAGTCCCAAAAGGCAAATGTTAATTATTTGGGGAATTTGCTTAGCTATTCTAATTTGGAGATGTTTTCTAGTGTTTGGCATGGGAGCAGGTGAGAATAGCATCATTTTTTTATCAGATACGAGAATAGATAGTATATTGTTTGGCTGTGCATTAGCGGTAAATGGCAACCCAGTATTAGATACTCCCTATGGCTCTGATAGACTGTGGAAGTATTTCGTACTACCAGCCGGAATTACTGTAATTATTTTGTCGTTTATATGTGATTCTATTGAATTTGAAAGTACATTGCGTTACACTATTCAAGGTATTGCACTACATGGTCTTTTTATTGCTGCTATCCGTTTTCCCGATTGGGGAGTATTTCAAATTCTCAATTGGAATTGGATGCGGTTTATTGGTTTGCTTTCATACTCGCTTTATTTAGTACACCATACTGTAATTAAGGCTGTTTATCTTTATTTACCTCAAATTTCTGTAGCTTTGCAAGGAGTAATAAGTATGCTGATTTCTCTTATATTAGCCTATGCAATGTATAGGTATATAGAACTGCCATGCGGAAAGCTACGCAAGCAGTTGTCATCCTCATCAAGTTAAGTGCCAGAAAATATTTACCAAGTCTATTTTCGCCAATTTCGTCACCGATCGGCGGCCACTTTGGTCGAGAAGTTTTAATATAGAGGGTGGCTTTAAATTTTATGATGACCTATGTCTCCTACTTCCGTTTCTCAGGTGTACTCTTCTGGTAATTCCAAGGGTGCGAATCAGTCTCGCAAGACTGCTGTTTTGGCTTTTGAGTCGGGTAAAATTCCGCCCTTGCTGGGGGCTAGTTTAGCTGAGTTAACGGAGTGGGTGCAGCAGCAGGGACAACCGGCTTATCGGGGAAAGCAGTTGTACCAGTGGATTTATGAGAAAGGTGCGCGATCGATCTCTGACATTTCTGTATTCTCGAAACAGTGGCGCGAGACTGTTGCTAAAATTCCGATCGGGCGATCGACCATTCATTATCGATCGGTCGCACCAGACGCCACGGTAAAGTATCTCTTAAAATTGGCAGACGGTCAAATCATTGAAACAGTAGGCATTCCCACCGATAAACGGCTGACTGTGTGCGTCTCAGCCCAAGTTGGCTGCGCGATGGGATGCGACTTTTGCGCTACGGGCAAAGGTGGTTTCAAGCGCAATTTAGAAAAACACGAAATCGTCGATCAAGTCTTGACTGTACAGCAAGATTTCGGCCGCAGAGTCAGCCACATCGTATTTATGGGAATGGGCGAACCCCTGCTGAATTTCGATAATGTTGTAGCTGCTGTCAAGTGTTTGAATCAAGACGTAGGAATTGGACAGCGAAATATCACCATTTCCACAGTAGGAATTCGCAATCGCATCAGCCAACTAGCCGAACATCAACTGCAAGTTACCCTTGCCGTCAGCCTCCACGCTTCCAATCAAAGATTGCGCGAAGAGTTAATTCCTAGCGCCCGCCCTTATCCTTTGGGTGAGTTAGTAGCAGAATGCCGGGAATATGTGCGATCGACTGGACGCAGATTGAGTTTTGAATACGTGCTTTTAGCAGGTGTGAATGACTTACCGGAGCACGCAGCCGAGTTAGCAACTCACTTGCGCGGTTTTCAGTGTCACGTCAATTTGATTCCTTACAATCCGATTCAGGAAGCTGAATATAAGCGACCGACTCCCAATCGAATTAACAGTTTCGTTGCGGCTTTGAAGGAGAAGAAAATTGCAGTTAGCGTGCGCTATTCTCGCGGATTAGAAGCAGATGCAGCCTGCGGACAATTGCGGGCATCCGAGGTTGAGAATTGAATTTTTAACCCCTAAAAATTGTCGTAGGGTGCGTTAGACCTGAGATGTTGGACCCTTCTCAATTAGCCTTTTGCGGGCGGGCAGGATGCCCAACCCATACTCCCGACAATAAAACTCCGTCTTTGTGGAACAGGCATCTTGCCTGTTCTTGAAAATGGTGCAAGATGTGAGTTAGACCGCATTATTTTCTCAATCATCGATCAACTACAGGGTGACGCACTCTACTAATCTCTACAAGCGTTTAACAAGTATCCACCGCAACTCTAACGGCGGTGTTTGTTGCACAGAAAATACATCGCGCCCGCTGGCCCAACTGACAAACCAAGGTGCCGGAGGCCAAGCCGAGTCAGGCAAATGTTTTTGTTCGTATTCAATCACAGATTCATCAGAAATAATTTCTAACGGCAAACCCTCTATTGCTGCTTGCAATTCTTCTCTGGTAATCAGATAAGACCAACACAATTCAGACATTTGTTTTGCCATCTCGTCTGGTTCGTACCCATCTACAGCTAAGAAAGCACTGAATAAGATAAACCCGCCACTTAAAACAGCATCGGACATTTTCCCCAGGAAAAGACGAATTTGTTCGGGGTAGCGGAAATGAGAGAGAACTTCGGTAGCAATGGCTAATTTGTACCGATAAGTTTTCATCCTCAATAATGGGTCTAAAACGTCGCCTTGGGTGACACTTATCGGCAATTTTTCGGCGGTTGCTGCTGCTGATAGCTTCTCAGCAAATATCGGCGTTAGTTCGATCGCATCCACGGGATGACCTAACCTTGCTAAGGGCAAACTATTGCGCCCTGGGCCTGCACCAACATCTAAAATAGCGGCTTTTCCCGGTTCGCCTAATTCGGCCACAATGGCGATGACTTTGGCATCGGGATGGCTGCCAAATAAAGGTTCGGGGCGAATATCCGGCCAGCTATGATATTTCTGAGCCATCGATTCGATTTGAATCTTGGTATTCAGAGTAATGCCACCGGCTAAACCGCTCTGGGAATTGGCGGGAAAATAGGAGACTATGAGATTAGCGTGGGGGGAATTTTTGAATCCTTCTGCTAAGGCGTTGGCGATTAAGGTCCGCAAGTTTTCGGCTTGGGCAGCGTCTATGTTTTGTCCGAGAATGTTTAAGAAGTCTGACAGTAATTTAAGATAGTGGTCTAGCATCGAGGGCAAGCAAGGCAGATAGAATTCGCCCTTAATGCCGATGCTCTTTTTGAGCCTTTCTTTGAGAATTAATTTCAGGCGGCTGGAGTCTATCAGCGGCGGGCCTTTTTCGGGTAATTCGCTGACAGGCAATGCGGGGATAGATGCGGCACTGGTAAGGTTTTTAGTCACAATATTTTCGATTAGATTCGGCAATAAGTGCGATCGCACCGAGCATAATCTTGTGTTCTTGCACCTGAATTCTAGCGTGCAGCGTTTCTGCGGTATCATCAGGCAATACCGGCACTGCCGCCTGCATTAAAATCGGCCCGCTGTCTACTTCTAAACGGGCGATATGCACCGTACATCCGGTAATTTTAACCTTGGCAGCTAGTGCTTGCTCGACGGCGCGAATTCCTGGAAAACTCGGCAGTAAGCTGGGATGAATGTTAATAACGCGATCGGGAAAAGCATCAAGCAAAACTTTGGTAACAATTCGCATCCAACCCGCCATCACTACCCATTCTACATCATATTCTTGAAAAGTTTTGACAATTTTTGTATCTAATTCTTCGCGACTTTTGCAGTCGCGGTGATTGAGCAGAATCGAGGAAATGCCGTATTTTTCGGCTCTGGCTGCGGCTTTGGCTTCTGGGTTATTGTAAATTAATACTGGGATTTTAGCGTTGAGTTCTTGGTTTTGGATGGCTTGGGCAATTACCTCGAAGTTGCTGCCGCTTCCTGATGCTAAAACTCCTAATTTTAATGGAGGATAGGCCGGAGCGCTCCTCTTCGAGGGCTTCGCTAACGCACTTTTGCCAATCTCAGGAGAAATCAGGCAGGCATTGGAACTAACAGATACTGGATTAGCGGTCATAAAGATAAAAACTATTCACTCGTATTCTACTATAGAGGTAAAGGGTAAGGTGTGCTTCGGCGCACTCTACATGGAGATATTGCGGAAGTCCTAAGTATATTATTTTTTTTTACAGACCGACTGATTCACTCCTATTCTACAAGATTATCAAAAAACTCTTCCCTGAGAAGCGAATAAAGTTTTAGATCCCAATATCTGTCTTTCACAAATAGGTGTTGTCGCAATACCCCTTCCAATTGCATCCCCACTTTTTCCATCACCCGAGCGGAAGCAATATTGTTAACTTCACATCGAGCCATAATTCGATTCAGCGACATCTCCCGAAAGCCGAATTCAATCACTGCATTAACAGCCTCGCTCATGTATCCTTCGCCCCAATAGCTCCTAGAAAGTGCGTAGCCAATTTCCGCGCGGCTGTGCGTCATGCTCCATTCCACAAATCCGCAAGTCCCGATAAACTTTTTATCGGCTTTGTGGACTATTCCCCAATCTACCAGTTCTCGTCTCTTGTACATTTTAGTAATTGACTTGAGAAAGTATTTAGTATCTTCGATAGATGTGTGAGTTGACCACATTGTGTATTTTGACACTTCGGGGTTGCAAGCATATTCAAACATATCGCTAGCATCGTTTAAAGTGATTTTTCTGAGCAGTAGCCTTTCTGTTTCTATAGTAGGTAAATGAGCTAATATATCTAGAAGGTTCATTTTGAGATCGACCTATATTGTGATACCATTTAAAACTAAAAGCTAAAATTTACAAGCCAATGGTTCGGATTAAATTTGGGCGTTTTAACTGGTTGGATAATGATACTATCGCAGCTTGGACTTTCCTGGTCCCAGCTTTGCTGTTTCTGGGTACTTTTTTGATTTGGCCGATCGCCTATTTATTTTACCTCAGCTTTACCAGCGGCAGCTTTACCCAGTCGGGAGTGCGTTGGATTGGCTTCAACAACTACTGGCGTCTAGTCACAAACCCGGATTTCTGGCAAATTCTCCAAAATACGCTCTATTTTACTACTGCAACAGTCATTCCCAGTTTAGTGATTCCATTAGGCTTAGCAGTTTTGCTAAATCGCTCGTTTGCTTGGCGAGGAGCTCTCCGCACCGCTTATTTTATTCCTTCAATTACCTCTTTAGTTGCAGTTGGCTTGGGTTGGCGGTGGTTGTTTCAAGCCGAAGGCCCGGTGAATAATGCCATAAATGCGCTCGGCTTAAATCCAATTCCTTGGCTGAGTAGCACAGTTTGGGCAATGCCTGTGATAATTCTGCTCAGTGTTTGGAAACAATTAGGCTTTAATATGGTAGTATTTTTAGCAGGATTGCAAGCAATTCCGGTAAATCGTTACGAAGCCGCAGAATTGGATGGAGCTAATGGTTGGCAGCAATTTTTGTACATCACTTTACCCGGTTTGCGGCCGACTTTAGTATTTGCTACCGTGACAACTGCTATTTTTACCCTGCGGAGTTTCGAGCAAGTTTACGTCATCACCGGCGGCGGCCCTTTGAACTCTACTAATTTGCTAGTTTATTATATTTACGAGCAAGCTTTTTCGCAATTTGATTTTGGCTATGCAGCCGCAGCGGCAACTTTCCTGATGGCTGTAGCTTTGCTATTAGTCTATTTACAACTAAAAGTTTGGGGCGAAGATGCTTGATATCACATCCGGTAGCATCCTTTGTGTATGGGCGGGGCGGGTTTACGAGATTGTTTGTTTTAGGCAATTATGGTTGATAAAACCCGCCCATACGCACAAATTCTCCAATTAACCATGCCCATTGCCCAATTACCAATTCCCAATTTTATATTCCATGTGCTCTGCTGTTTGTTCAGCTTGTGCTGTTCCCAAAAGTTTGCCAAGAACGTGCAAAGACATATCAATTCCCGCAGCAATTCCCCCAGAGGTGATGATTTTGCCGTTATCTACAAATCGCTGATTTTCGATAATAGTTGTATTGGGAGCTAATTCTCTCAATAACTCCAATGCCCGATGGTGTGTAGTTGCTGCCAAACCTTCCAACAAACCAGCTTTTGCTAAAAGTAGCGAACCCGTACAGACAGAAAGCACTAATTCTGCTGTTCGCGCAGAATCTTTTATCCAATTAATAACTGCTGAATTATCGATTAGCTTTCTCGTACCTTGTCCTCCCGGTACAATTAAAATATCCGGTGGCGGACAATCGGAAATGGTGCAGTCGGGATTCACGCTCAAACCGTTGCGGGCTTTGACAGCAACGGGATGTTCGGCTACGGTAGAGACTGCAAAAGGTCGTGAAGCGAAGCTATCCCGAAGGGAATCGCCCTTATTTAATTCTGATGTCACCGAAAACACTTCAAAAGGGCCTGCAAAGTCAAGTACCTCGACATCATCGAACATTAAAATAGCTACGTTCCTACTTGCCATAAGACATACTTCTGATAGAGACCAAAAATATCGGCGATTTGTTATCGTACAACTGGTATAATTTAAATTATTAAAGCTATGCCGAAAAAAAATCGCCATTGCGCCCTAAAAATCAGTTTTTTGTGTCTGGCTTGTGGCTTAGCAATTGCTGTAGCACCAATTTTTACACCAGCTCAATCCACAACTCAATTAGAATTTCGCATTACTCAATTAGAACGTCAAATTTCTGAACTCCGAGGACAAATCTACAGTTTGCAGAATCAAGGTTCTAGAGTTAACAGGGCTCCGTCTCCTTCCGGTTCTGGTCGGACAAATCCTAGAATGCTGTCGGGAGACCCGATGTTTGACAATTTAGCAACTTTGGCAATTGAAACGAAGCAAGATGTTATCAAAATTCAAGAGCGGTTGTCAAAGCTAGAAGCGTCGAGAAATCGCTAGAGAAGTCATTAGTTATAAGGAAGAAGGAAGGCAGGATATGGATTTTGACACGGATACACGGATTAATTATTGAGCCAAAGTCTGGATCAGGATTCAAGGGTCAGAAGGAAGAAGTTCGAGGGAAGAACTTAGTAGTCAGTAGTCATTAGTTAGAGGGATGAAGTAATATTCTCCCCAACTCAAAACTCTTTCCCTCTCCCCCTCTCCCTCTCTCCCATTCTCTGACGTTGAGGTCGAGAACAGCAGGGTCTGCTAAAACTTAACTTGCAGAACTATTCAATGATATGGAAATAATAGGCTGCAACCAGAAAATTGATCGCTAACAGCAACAGAAACCAGCCTGCGCGAAAGGTGTAAGGGAATTTTCCCGTTTTCATCACGGACTCGGATTTTAATTGGTTCTTCGCTATCTCTGGCATAGGTAAAGCTCCTAATTGATAATGTCACTCTATTTACAAATAGCAGAGAGCGTCGCACTTATGCACAATCCTCTAGAGTTATTTTTTGTAACAAGGAGTTGATACCGAGTTGAATTTAGATTAATTTCAATCGCTCTCTCCGGCGTGGTAGGAACTGCGGACGAGAGGCCCCGATCGCACGTGCTCAAACCCCATCTCCCGCGCGATCGACCCGAAACGGTCAAATTCGGTCGGCGTCCAGTATTTACGCACTGGGAGGTGCTCTAGAGATGGTCTCATGTATTGACCGAGGGTGAGCCGATCGCACTTGGCGTCCCGCAAATCAATCATCGCTTCGACTATCTCGGCTTCGGTTTCCCCGTGCCCCAACATCAAACCGGATTTGGTGGGAATAGTTGGGTCATATTGCTTAACAATACGCAAAACGTCGATCGAGCGATCGTACTTCGCCCCCCTCCGCACCGGCCCTTGCAACCGACGCACCGTCTCAATATTGTGGTTGTAACAAGCCGGTTTAGCCTCTACCACCGTGCGAATCCGCTGTCGCTGCAACTCATCGAGGCCGGAATTCTCCCCCTCTGAACTCCTCCCCGTTCCCCCCCAAAAATCCGGCGTCAGTACCTCAACTTCAGTATGCGGGTTAAGAACGCGGATTTGGGCGATCGTCCTCGCAAACCAACCCGCACCCCCATCCGGCAAATCATCCCTCGCCACCGAAGTCAGCACCGCATAGCGCAAACCCAACAACTGCACAGCCTCGGCCACCTTTTTCGGTTCCTCCGGGTCGAGGGGCATCGGAGAATGACCTTTATCTACTTGACAAAAAGCACAAGCGCGGGTGCAAGTCTGCCCCATCAACAAAAAAGTCGCCGTTTTTTGCGCGTAGCACTCGCCCCGGTTGGGACATCTGCCTTCCTCACAAATCGTGTGAATTTGCCGCTGTTTGATAATTTTTTGCACTTGGGAAAGTTCGCTAGCTTTGCCAACGGGCCTACGCAACCACTCCGGCATCGCCTCGATTTCACCCCGCATTTTGGCGGCAACTGCTTTGACTGTAGGAGTTTGAGGAATTTGGGGCGACATATAATTAAGTGGCGATCGAGTTAATTCCTTCGATCGTATCCGAAATCAAAGCCCCTGAACTTGTAGGAGTATCACCCGAAATCAGAATTGCGCCGACGTGCAACAAAACTAAACTCGCCCAGAATTATGGGTAGAATTCTGTTAGGGATATACTGAAGGTTGCAAATCATCACTCATTCATTACTGAAGGAGTCAGTCGTGGCTGGTCAAAAAATCTTGGTAATCGATGACAGTAAAGTCATCCGCGTCCGAGTCCGAGAGATGTTGCCTCAGGGTAACTTTGAAGTTCTAGAAGCAAAAGACGGCGAAGAGGGACTCAAACTGATCCGTCAAGCCCGTCCCAATCTAATTATGTTAGATTTCCTACTGCCGAAAGTCAGCGGTTGGGAAGTGTATCAAAAAGTGCAAGCCCATCCTGAGCTTTCTAAGATACCTTTGGTGATCATGTCGGGTCGCGAAGAAGAGGTGATGGAAAAAATTCCGAAACCCTTCGAGAAGCATTTTTTTGCATTCATCGCCAAACCGTTTGAGAAGAAGCAGCTAACCGAGGCAATCAAATCGGCGATGGTACTGGCCAAAAAGAAACCAGTGCCGGAAGCCCCAGCCGCCGCCGCTGCACCCACTTCTGGAGGGGGCGCCGCCGAAATTCAGGCGATGACTGTGAAAATGGCGAAAATGCAAGCGGAAATTGATGCACTCAAAAAACAAATGACTCAGGTGATTACGATCATCAAGCAGAAATTGAAATAATTCTGCTGTTTTTTGAAGGCACTTATGTAGAAGGAAACTTCCACACCGTGAAACTTTCACTTGAGTCTCAAGGGCTGCGATTTTATCCGCATTTTTTTGCCAAATTGTTTGAGCGAGTGCGCTCGCTAATAGCCTGCAACTGGTTTCTCAAAATCCCAGTGAGAAAATCAATTAAAAGTTAAAAATAAAACAAGGGAGGAAATTAATTATTAATTAATATTAGGATTTTTAATTCCCGCTCGTTCCACACTCAATTATCAACTCCTCAGTCTCATTTTTTTGGTTAATGACTAACGACTATTCCGATTTTTTGCCTCAACTGCGTGCCTCAACAGAGCAATTATTGAAAAGATTAGACAGCTTCGCTCAAGCGCAGGTATTAGCGATCGGAGATTTGACCTTGGACGAGTTTCTTACCGGACAAGTAGAGCGAATTTCCCGCGAAGCACCTGTGTTGATTTTGCGCTACGAAAATACTCAGCAAGTACCCGGAGGTGGCGCAAATGCTGTCTATAATTTAGCCAAACTGGGAGGCAAAGTAAAAGTTGCTGGTTTGGTGGGAAAAGATGACCAGGGAAAGGCTTTGTGCGGTATTTTTGAGGCGGCGGGAATTGATACGGGTGGGATTTTAATCGATTCGCAGCGTCCAACTGTTACCAAAACTAGAATTTCCGGGCACGCGCGGCAGTCGGTGACTCAGCAAATTGTCCGCGTCGATCGCAAATCGGACGAATTGCCGGATTTAGATTTGCAGTTGCAATTGGCAGACTACATCCGGCAGCAAATACCGAGAGTAGATGCAGTGGTTTGTTCCGACTACGGCGACGGAGTTTTGACAAATTTGGCGATCGAATCGGCAGTGGTTCCCGGCAAAACAATTGTAGACGCTCAAACAAATTTGCAGCGATATTCTGGAGCAATGTTATTTACTCCGAACTTGCCAGAAGCGGAGCAAGCCGTCGGATATGCTATCAAAAACCCTCAAACTTTAATGCAAGCAGGACGCGATTTATTGAACTTAACTCAAGCTCAAAAAATCCTGATTACTCGCGGCGAAGAAGGGATGACTTTGTTTGAAAGGGCGAACGGCGAAGAAATCAAAAATTCACCCCCTCCAACATCCATTTGTGAAAAGGGGGAATTTGCCATTCAAAGTTGGGACATTCCCCCTTTTAACAAGACTGATGTATTCGACGTAACAGGTGCTGGAGATACAGTTGTAGCAGCAATGACTTTAGCTTTGTGCGTCGGTGCATCTGGTTGGGAAGCGGCAGTTTTGGGCAATTTGGCGGCTAGTATTGTCGTGCGTCAATTCGGTACGGCGACAACAACCGTAGAGGAGATGAAAGAAGCTTTGCTATCGCTGATGAATCTGGAATGAGTCGCAAACAGTAACCTTCGGGCGATCGATCGAGATTGAGCTTGACTAAAGCGCCAAATAGTTTGCTAAAATTATCCATAGTTCGTTATTGAGAGAAAGTTTTGTGTTTGCTATTAAACGAGCGCTGAAACTAAATAACAAGGAAGCGACTTTAATGGCAAAACACGCAGGATTCCGGCGCGTAGTATTTAACATGGGGTTGAGCTTGCGTACTCAAATGTATGGCGAGGGGCAATTTACGGACTCCAAGGTACTCAACGAAGTTAAAAAAGTTCTCACCAACTACGTTAAGAAACAGCCTGAATTTGGTTGGATGAACCAATTATCTAGCCGAGTTTACCAAAATGCGTTAATTGACTTGAAAGATGCTTTTAGTCGGTATCGCTCTGTCCAAGCAGGTCATCCAAAATTTGCTAGCCGCCGATCCGGTCAATCTTTTAGGGTCGATTCATCTAACGGCAAAGTTTTATTAAGCGCTGGCAAAACCATCAAGATTCCTACTTTGGGAACTTTTAGACTCGACGAACCCCTAGATTGCGGCTACGTATCTCAAACTTTTACGATTTCAAAAGAAGCAAGTCGCTGGTTTGTTTCCTTTTGCGTTGATGCCGAACGTTTGCCAGTTCATCAATCTGAGAGTTCTGTAGGAATCGATGTCGGCATTAATTCTTTTGCCACCCTGTCAAACCAGCAGGTCTTTGATGCACCAAAACCGTTAAAGCAAGCGAAAATCAAGCTTGCTACCTTGCAGCGCCAAGCATCTAAACAGGTAAAAGGCTCCCAAAACCAGCGCAAGACCTACAATAAAATTAGCCGACTTCACGCGCGGATAGCTCGCATTCGCTTAAATTTTCTTCACAAGCTAACAACTTATTTAGCTCAAACTTTCAAACTAATTAAGATTGAAAACTTGAACGTTCAGGGGATGATGGCGAATCACAAGCTGGCTGGGGCAATATCCGACTTGGGTTTTTACGAATTCAAGCGTCAACTCGATTATAAGTGCAAAATGTATGGAGCAAATTTAGTGTTAGTCGATCAATGGTTTCCTAGCACGAAAACTTGTTCTAATTGCGGCACTAAAAAAGATATGCCGCTAAGCATTCGGACTTTTGATTGTCCTGCTTGCGGCAGATCTTTAGATCGCGACTGGAATGCGAGCATCAATATTTTAAATTGGGAACCCTCGGCTTGAGGGGGATAGCCTACTTATCTTGGGATTAGCCGTCTACCCAACAGCGTAGGAAGTGAACATCGATTGTGTCTAAAGATGGCTTTAGATAAGTTCGAGTAAGTTTTACGAAGCAGTTAATCTAGTTTATATATAAAGTAGTTTAAAAACTTATGGCTGAGATTTCAGGCTATTACGTTCGCGCTGCGAAACTTGCAGAAGTCGAGACAAAGGGCAGTTTGTTAGTGAATTTGGAAAAACACACGATCGCCCTTTTTTACTCACACGATCGGGTATACGCGATCGACAACCGCTGTCCCCACATGGGTTTTCCCCTCAACGGCAGCAGTTGCAAAGATGGCATAGTCACCTGTCCTTGGCACTATGCCCGCTTTGATGTCGCCAGCGGCGGTACTTTTGACTCTTGGGCCGACGACGTGCGATCGTTCCCAGCGGAAATTCGCGACGGGGAAGTTTGGGTAAATTTAGCACAACAGCTTGACCCTTACGCCCACCAGCGCCAGCGACTTCAAGATGGGTTAGAACAAGGAATTTCCCTAGTCATCGCCAAGTCAGTGATTGCCTTGCTAGATCAGGGGGCAAGTGCCAGCGAACCTTTCCAAATCGGATTAGAATTTGGCACCCGCTACAACAAGTCGGGATGGGATACGGGTTTAACGATCCACACCTGCTTGATGAATATCCTGCCTTATCTAGATCCAGAAGACCGACCCCCCGCCCTCTATCAGGGACTTTCGGCAGTGGCCCGCGATAGTGCAGGCGCACCTCCTCACTTTGCGGTTCACCCCTTGCCTAATGCTGAGGTTGATGCAGAGACACTCAAAAGCTGGTTCCGGCAATTTATTGAAATCAGAGACAGTGAAGCGGCGGAACGATGTTTGTTGACAGCAGTACGCGCGCCTCTTGAACGAGAACAAATTGCTGATATGCTGTTTGCGGCCGCTACTGACCACCGCTACATTGATGTCGGTCACAGCCTCGACTTTATTAACAAGGCGTTAGAAGCCCTGGATGCAGTGAATTGGGAAGGGGCAGAAACTGTTTTCGCGAGTTTGGTGGCTGGTTTGGCGAATGCGGCGCGCATGGAAGAGTCGAGTTCTTGGCGCTACCCTGTGGATGTGGTGGCAATTTTAGAGTCAGCAATGGCGCAGTTGCCGGCAGCTTTAGAAATGGGCCGATCGCACCGGGGCAATTGGTTGGGAAGAGAACAGTTAATTCCGATGTTGTTGGGCGAGGATGTATTGGCGATCGTCGATGCACTTTTAACTGCCTTGAAAGAAGGTTGTAGCGAAGAGGAATTAGCGAGTGCAGTCACTTATGCTGCTGCCCTCCGCGTAGCCCGGTTTAATACGAATAACGACCACAGCGACTGGAATTCAGCGCACCATCCCTTTACATTTGCGAATGCGGTGCATCAAGGATTGCGACGATCGCCTTCAATAGAGTTGCTGCGGGGAGTTTTCGATGCAGCGATCGGCGTATATCTCAACCGTTTCTTAAATGTACCGCCTGCGCGACTTCCAGAACCAACAGATGTAGTTGAGAATCCAGAAGAATTGCTCAAACAACTGCCAGACTTGTTGGACAGACAGCAACAGGTGAATCAAGTCGGTAAATTAGTTGCAAAATACTTATATAGCGGTGGCAAATCGGAACGGTTGATGGCAGTTTTAGGAAAACTGATGCTGCGGGAAAATCGGGATTTCCACGTTATTCAGCAGGTAGAAGCAGCATTTCGCCAGTATGCTTTATTAGAGAATGCGGGCGATCGCATTGTGGTATTAGTGGCGGCAGCAAGGTATTTAGCCGCCCATGCCCCGACAGTGCGATCGCAAGCACAAACTTATCAAATGGCCGATCGATTGCACCGGGGTGATCGCTTATTTGAAGAGTCACCGGAAGTATAGCTTCTCATCAGAAGGCACTTCTTCAGTAAATATAGCTACCGCCAAGGCGGCGCCGGACGAGATCGATTGCTGAAACCCTTGCTCTGATTACGTCTGCCTCCTGCCTCCTGCCTTCTGCCTCCTGCCTCCTGCTATAATTGCCCCGATCATTTCTTGGAAATTATTCCCTTGTCATCAATTTTCAAATCTGTCTTGGGAAAATCGCTCTTTGTTAAACGGTCAATCAACCCCACAGTCCTAAAATTGTTATCAACAGCCGGCACACCTCGCCCGTCTAGTTGGATGGGGATAATCTTACCAGAAACAAAATCTCCTTGCGGAGTCATTTTCACATCCAAAATTAGGGATTTACCGAGTGATCCTGCTGTGGACAAAGTGCGATAACCCAAAAAATTTCCCAGCGAATAAGCAACCAATTTCCCTTTATAAAGTTCCATCGCTCGGGGAACGTGCGGGCCGTGTCCCAAAATCAAATCTGCTCCCGCATCAATCATCGTCCGCGAAAACAAAACCATATTTCCCCGGTTTTCTCCGTAAAAAATTTCAGTTTTATTCCTCACATTGATAGCTCCCGTTCCTTCAGCTCCAGCATGAACTGATATCACTACAATATCAGCGTTTTGCTTGGCTCTTTTGACAACTTCGGCTCCCGCTTTCAGTTCCAGCAAGGAATTGTGAACGTCGCCGTAGTTGCTGAAACCGATAAAGGCAAAATTCACACCCTTGACATTTTGATAAACAATTTGATCTCTTTTACCAACAGCCTTCATACCGTTGCTGTCGATGTTTTTAATCGTGTCATTAAATCCTTGCTCGTTAAAATCGTAAGAGTGATTGTTGGCAATACTCAAAATATCAAAACCAGCATCTTTGAAAATTTTGGCATAACTCGGAGGCGTCCGAAAGGCAAACAGCATTCGTCCGCCGCCTGCTTTGGAACTGTAAGGATAATCGGTCATCGTGCTTTCAAAATTGCCAAACAGAATATCCGCTCCTTTGAGGTATGGTTTTACCGACTCTAATAACATCTCTTTTTTTGCCGGCAGTTTGTTGTAGGGATAATTTGTGCCGGGGATCATGTCACCAACTGCTTTGATGCTGACAGTGGCGGGCACAATGGCAGGTTTTTTTGCAGCCGGGGAGGGCGATTTTGGAGTGGGAAGGGGTTTGTCTGCGGTTGGTGCCGGTGTCGAACTCACTTCTTGTACCGCAGGCTTTGACGTTAGAGAGTTATTAGTAGCGGTGGTTGAGGATTTGTAAAGTTGAGAAGCCAGCACAAAGCCGGATATCGGCACGAGAATTAGACTCAGAGCAGCCACTGACAGCCCAGATTTTTTAGTTTGAGTGCGGGCTAATTCTGGCTCCGGTGATGGCTTTTGCTGCCTTTGGTTTGGGGGTTTTCGAGTTGGGATTTTAGGGGGTTGGGGCGGAGATTTTTCGGCTGTTTGAGGGGGCGCAGTTGTGACATTTTGAGGTTTTTCTAGCTTGGCCAAAGTCACAGGAATGGGAGAAGCGGCTACACTAGCGGCTACTGCTGCACTCGCAGCTACTGCTGCATTCACGACAACTAATGCACTCACGGGTTCGGAAGTCAAGCGTTTTTTTAATTCTACCGTCTGAGTCCAAGCGGGCAATTGCTGGCCGTCCTGCCGCCCGTAAATGGTCACTGAGTAAAGGTTATTTGGTTGCAGCCGCTGCAACCCTTTAACTGCGACTCGGAGACAGGCTTCTGCTGCTGGTAAATGTTCTGCTTCCAGCAGAAGGTGCAGGGTGTCATTTTCCCGGCTGGCTTTAGCCGTGACGCCGAAGCTTTGGAGTGCTTGGCCGATCAGAAATGCGATCGCCCTAGCATCGCCTTCTTTTGCTAAATTTAAAATATCTTGTTGGCTCACAAACGCCTCTACTCTCACACTAGAAATTTAGCTCGATCTTATATCAAATTTGGCGGGACAGCGTTAAATACCGATTGATTTAACTTAAGTAAGTGGGTACAAATAAACAAAACGTTGGCAAAAGACGCCTGCGTGAAAGGGTCTACTCGCTGTCACTATAGCTCCTAACTAAATCCGGCCCTACTTTTACAAGATAGTATGATTTTTGGCGCTGGCTAGCTGAATACAATATTTCCTAACGGTTATCTTAGCCGATCGCCCAAACACTTCTATCCGGCATAATTGCCCCATTCAAATTAACATCGCTCAAGTCAGCGCTCTCTTTATTACAGCATTTTTTGTAAATAAAACTGGTTTATGAGCGTCGAGAGTGCGTCCTTGAATGTACGGAAAATATGCGGTTTAGCAGCAAAGAATTAACGAAAAAACCTAGTTTCTCGTTTCCACTGTCAATCCCCCGGTCCCACTGGGGCCCCAATTCAGACAATAACGATCAACCTGCAGGCTCGGAAGCTTGTTAAACTCTTGGTCATGCCACGCTATGAGTGAGAAATCGACGGCGAGCCAAAATCGTCTGCTAGCGCCCCCGCAGGCTGCGCTGCGGGGGCTGCACTACACACTGCACGTAGGTAAGATTAGCTGCAATCAACTTTCTGGATGCCGCTGCTAAAGTCGCGGCCGCCAATGTAGTTGTTCGTTTTAAACTAATTATTTAAAGGAGTTGCACGTCAATGACACAATTGTGCTTATAAGATCTGGCTCGGTGCCCTCTCAAACCAGGGTTTTTCGCTAGTCTGGTGGTATTTGTGAGTTAGTTAAGCCCATAGCCGCTAGGATCGAGCTAACTCAAGGTTAAACTAAAGCTCGTCATGCGGCGTTGCCTCTCAAAACCCGGATTGAGTCTTATGGCGCATTACCGCTCCTGTGTATGTTTGTTCACCTGCATTGCCTGTCTGGGCGCTGCGTTCAGTCCAAGTGCCGACGGAGGGCAACAGGTACTCAATACCTCCTACCGGGCTGTTTCCCAAGGAATTGCTCAGGCGAACTCTCCCCCGGATGATCTCCAGGATGCCAAGCCTCCAAAACCTTCTCCAGCGCCTGATAAAAACAAATCTCAGCCGTCCAAAACGTCCAAATCTAATTCTAAGCTGCCGAAATCGGTATCCAATTTGATCGTCATTTTGTCTCGTCAGCGGGGGTTCTTAATGTTGGGTTTGGCAGCAGTTGTCGTCACGGCAGCGGCAGTATTTATCCTGCTCAAATTAGTTAGCAGTGACGAGTCAAATTATTCTAAGCGAAGACGGGGAAGATTTGAGCGCCACAACCAAAAAAACTCTCCATTCACTAATCTCGATTCTCCTACAAACTCCCACGCAATTACACAGCAAGAGGCTTCTTTTGGGCTATCCAAACCGCTCTCAGCCTTGCCCTACCCTTTGGATTTGCCAAAAGACTACAGTATCGAGAACAGCGATCGACCTTTTATCAGGGAACCCGGGGAACCAGAATCCCAGGATGCAGCAGTCGATGGCGATCGAATTAATTCCGACACCTCGCCATTGGAAACTCACAGCAATGGTTACAGTAACACAGGTTTCAACATTCCTGAAACAACTAATCAAGGCGATTCCCTAGCGAGTCGCAAGAAAGATATTGCCCTTCCCGAAACGGATGGTAGACCTAAAGTTGATATTATTGAAGCACTGATTGAAGATTTGCAACAGCTAAATCCAGCAAAGAGGGGCAAAGCAATTTGGGAACTAGGTCAGCGGGGAGATTCCAGAGCAGTTGAGCCGTTGCTCGATTTGTTACCAAATTCCGACTCGAAGCAGTACAGTTTAATTTTGGCAAGTCTCTCGGAAATTGGCATTCGCACGCTCAAACCAATGAATAATGCTTGGTCAATTTCGCTGCAGAATGAAAATCCCGAAGTGCGTAAAAATGCAATTCGCGACTTGACGCGGATTTACGAATTGGTGAATCAAATCAGTTACTTGTTGCACCGTGCTACGGACGATCCAGATCCCGAAGTTCAGGAAGTTGCTCGCTGGGCAATCAATCAGTTGAATCGCATCCGTCCGCGTTCTGGGAGGGATTAATAAATGTAGCAATTTAAAAATTATTTGAAAATTGAAATGTGAAATGGGAGAATTTCTAATTTAGATTATGTTAAAATTAGTAAATGCTGACTAATGACTAAGGACGAATGACTAATAACTCTTTAAAACTATTGTTCCTGTCAACTTCGGTCGGTCAACTAGGTTCGGGGTTGGGTGGCGGTGTCGAACTTACAGTCCTTAACATTGCTAAAGAATTGCAGAGCCGCGGTCATAAAATAGCAGTCGTAGCACCAATAGGTTCAGTCTTAGAATCAATTCCAGTAAGCGAAATAACGGGCGATTTGCAAGTAACCGCCCAAACACAAGATTACAATGATCCTATTGTGATGCCCGCAGATTCTGTGCTGGCGAATATGTGGGAATATGCTCGCCAAGTTCAGGATGAATGGGATGTCATTGTTAACTTTGCCTACGATTGGATGCCGTTTTATTTGACACCATTTTTTAGGACTCCGATCGCACATTTGATCAGCATGGGATCTCTTTCCGCAGCCCTCGATCGCATGGCCGGACAAACCGCCGTCCAGTTTCCTGGTACGATCGGAGTTCACACCGCTTCTCAAGCCAAAACATTCGCCTTTGCCGATGAATGTCAGTTGTTGGGAAATGGCATAGATTTATCCCTGTACGAATTTTGCAACAAACCGCAGTCTAAATTAGCTTGGCTAGGCCGCATCGCCCCGGAGAAAGGCTTAGAAGATGCAGTAGCAGCAGCGAAAATTACAGGCATTCCCCTGAAAATTATGGGCAAAATGCAAGATGAGGATTATTGGAAAAAAATTTGTGCAGATTACCCGGATGCTCCGGTAGAATATTTAGGATTTTTGACAACAACCCAAATGCAAGAGCAAGTCCGGCAGTGCCGAGCATTGTTGATGACGCCGCGTTGGGTGGAAGCTTTCGGAAATGTCGCGATCGAGGCTTTAGCGTGCGGTGTGCCTGTGATTGCTTACGAGCGCGGGGGGCCTGCGGAAATTGTTAGAGACGGCCTAACGGGCTTTTTAGTGGAGCCTGATAGTGTAAATGGCTTGGTAGGTGCGATCGCCCGCTTAGACCAAATTGACCGCAGCGCTTGCAGGCGACAAGCAGAGGTAGAATATTCTTTAGCAGCTTTGGGCGATCGTTGTGAACACTGGTTCAAATCTATCACTGCTAGTAGGGTGCGTCAGTAATAATACTGACCAATTTTTAGAAAGATTCGCTGACTGACGCACATTATAAATTTATTGAGCAGCAGTTCAACTCTATTCTAAAGTTGAGTTAAATAAACTCTTAATCGACCACAAAAAAAGAAAACTGAAAAAACTATGGCAACCGAACGTTTAGTGCTTTTATCCAGTAGAGAAATCGAAAAAATGCGCCAAGCAGGCCGTTTAGCGGCCGAACTTCTGCTACATCTAGAACCGATGGTTAAACCGGGAGTAAGCACTCTAGAAATTAACGATGAAGCTGAACGCTGGACTTTGGCACACGGAGCAAAAAGCGCTCCCCTAGGTTATAAAGGATTTCCCAAATCTCTGTGTGCTAGCGTCAATGAAGTAGTCTGTCACGGCATACCCAATGCAAAACAAATTCTTAAAGAAGGGGACATTATTAATATTGACGTAACACCTTTAGTTGATGGTTATCATGGCGATACTTCCAAAACTTTTTTTGTGGGCAAACCTTCCCCTGTAGCGAAAAAGTTAGTTGAAGTAACCGAGGAATGTTTAAGAAGAGGAATTGCGGAAGTCAAACCGGGTGCTCGTACTGGCGACATCGGTGCCGCAATTCAAGAATATGCTGAAGCACAAGGTTTTTCGGTAGTGCGAAATTTTGCGGGACACGGGATTCACCGAGTCTTTCACACTGAACCGGAAATTCTGCACTACGGCAAACGGGGCACAGGAAAAAAGCTCAGACAAGGCATGGTTTTTACGATCGAGCCGATGATTAATGAGGGCACTTGGGAAGTGGAAATTCTCGCCGATGGTTGGACATCTATCACCAAGGATGGAAAGCTTTCGGCTCAATTTGAACACACACTGGCTGTGACTGATTCTGGGGTTGAAATTCTGACTTTGCCTTAGCAATCATTAACAAACAATCCGAAAAACTCACTCCCAAATCAATAATCAACCATATCCCGTAGATACTGTCTTGATAGGTCAAGACAGTATTTACAGAATTACGATCGCTTTACCAAACACGATATAAATAATAACAAATAACTAATAAGTAATAACTAATGAGTGACATAAAATTTCTGCAACCAGGAGATTTGCTCAAAGTAATTGCCCCTAGTGGCACTTTGCGAGAATCAACCAACTTTGAAAAGGGTGTAGAAATTTGGAAATCTCGCGGCTATCGACTTGAATTAACACCGGGTTTTGACGATCGCTGGGGCTATTTGGCAGGTTCCGACGAAAACCGGGTCCGACAGTTGGTAGATGCCCTCAATGACCCGGATTGTCGCGGTATTCTCTGTGTTCGAGGCGGTTTCGGCAGCACTCGACTTTTGGAAAAAGGAAATGTGGGAAAGGCGGAAAATTCCCAGTTTCCAACTCCCGATTCCCATCCGCCGAAATGGTTAATCGGCTTTTCCGACATTACTGCTTTGCTGTGGAATCACGATAAATTGGGTGTTTGGGGTGTTCACGGGCCGATGCTGACAACTTTGGCGGGTGAACCGGATTGGTCTGTCGATCGACTTTTTGACTGCATAGAAGGTCGTCCCTTACAATCTTTGCAAGGTAAAGGATGGGGCAGCGGAAAAGCCACCGGGCGACTGTTTCCGGCGAATCTGACGGTTGCTTCTCATTTGCTCGGAACCCCGTATCAACCGGATTTGACCGGGGTTATTCTCGCATTTGAGGATGTTTCCGAAGCTCCTTACAGGGTCGATCGAATGCTGACTTTTTGGCGGATGGCGGGGGCTTTCACTGGGGTGCGGGGCATTGCTTTGGGGCGCTTCAGTCGTTGCGAGATTGAGCCGAGTATTCCCAGTTTTAGCATTGAAGAAGTCTTGCGCGATCGGCTGGGGGATTTGAATATTCCGATTGTCTCCGATTTGCCCTTCGGGCACGAGGGGGTTAACGCTGCTTTACCTATGGGAATTATGGCGAGTCTTGACGCTGATTCGGGATTGCTCAGTTGCGGGTAAAAACTACTTTTTAGATAGCCTGAAAATTATTCATCAAAGTTCTGTAAAAGAATTGTCGATTTCAGAATATTTAAGGTGCGTTCTGCATGGTAGCGAAACTGAAGCATAAATAAAGCATAGGATGATAGTAAAATTATCAGAAAAAATGGGAGGATTTCTAAGGGTGGTTTTTCGGTGACAAATAAAAATACAAGCCAACCCAATCCCAAAAACAGTAAAAAGACAATAGATAAAGTGGGAATAGTCATCTTCAATGGCAACACCGAACCGCCTTCAATGTCTTGAATTTGTCCTGTCGCCACCAAAAAGCCTCTCCAATCTCCGCCAGTAATTGTCGCGCGGAGGAAATCACCATCAAGCTCGATTTGGTAGCAGTAAAGAATTCGGCTCCCCCCTATTATAGCTTTGCGAACGATTAAACCTGTACGAACTTTGGCAGCAAGCCGTTGGCGGACTACTTTTTTGGAAAATGGTATATGAAGGATTGCTTCCCGGTAGGGAAAGAGCGAGTACAATAGTTTGAAGAACGGATTTAAATTTAATGGCATAGCAAAAAACACATCGTGAATTGCATCACTTGCCACTACCTAATTCTAAGCAGGGATGTTTCATTCTATCAAAGTTTTCAACCTCCAACCACTATAAGTAAATCTACGGAGGTTTTGGGCGATCGACATTGTGTGATCGCGAATCGCTGAAGGTTTGCCCCTACGTTCACGCTATATGTAGAGGGGTGGCGTACATCCTGCCCAATAATAGTTTACAGCAACAAAATATTCCAGTCGGGTGAGGCTAACACTAGATAGCTAAAATTACATTTAAAATGGATTATATGTGCAAATGTTGCTGCCAACACAGCAAAAAGATTTTAAAACTTTCGCAAAGAGGTTGATATGAGAACACACAAGTTGTTAAACAGGATTGCTGCCACTGTGCTAGTTGCAGGATTGGCACTCACGGGCATTTCGTCTAGTGCAGTGGGCGAACAGATAGGGAATAACGATCGCATAGATGGAGTAATTCGCCGCACTTCCCCGATTTACCGTTTCCGAAATATGTGGGTTCCGGGATCTCCGACGGAAGAATTGCGCGGCCAAGAATACACATTCAGCGCGAGGGAAGGCGACAAAATTGAAGTGTTTTTAGATACAGATAGAAGTCGCGGTTTTACTCCTGTAATGGTGCTGTTTTACGGGAACAACAAACAAGTCGCTTTTACCCAAGACCGTTCTTTTAATTATCAAATTCCCCGTACTGGGGATTATAAACTGTTAGTGTTAGCAAAAGATGCTGCCCGGGGCGGTAACTACACGCTGGAAGTTTCGGGAATTGATGGAGGCGACAGACAATCTCGCAATTCGCGGGACGATTGGTACACGAGGCGAGATGACGATCGATATGACGGTCGATATGACAGAGAACGGCTTTTGCAAAATGATTTTGACTTGCAGTCTGTTGATTGTCGCGAGAGACGTTCTCTGGTGAGAGTAAGGTTTGACGATGGTAATCAAGATTCAACTTACTGCGCGGTCCCGAATAGAAGGTTTCCGGCGGGAGATTATTACTACAATTCACGGACTAGAGATTTAGACTCGGCGAGGCGGAATGATAGTAGATTCGATGCGGGCCGCGATCAATGTCGGGTAGTTGTGGGCGGAGTTTGCGTGACGAGGTAGGTAGGTCAAACTGTAGCGCGGAATCAGAAACCCGGTTTCTACGAAGAAACCGGGTTTCTGAGCTTATACATAGGACTTATACCAGTCTTTTATATACGAGTCGATCTCTGGCTATCGCCTCACTTTCTTTGGCCATGACAAAATACACATTTGTACACACAACGATTTTGTCAAAAAGGACGATCGCACAGTGGTAAGCTACCAAAGGCATTGAAATATCTAAGGTAGAGAAAAGTTAAAATGTCAGCATTAAATGAAGTTCCCTTGTTGTTGCGGGCAGCCCGCGGCGAAACCCTAGACCGCCCGCCCGTGTGGATGATGCGTCAAGCCGGCCGCTACATGAAGGCTTATCGAGATTTGCGAGAAAAGTATCCCTCGTTTCGCGAACGTTCCGAAATTCCCGAAGTTGCGATCGAAGTTTCCCTTCAGCCGTGGCGTGCGTTTCAGCCCGACGGCGTAATTCTGTTTTCGGATATTGTCACCCCCATGCCGGGTTTGGGCATCGACATGGACATCGCCGAAGGCAAAGGGCCGATTATCCACGCACCCATCCGCACTCAGCAGCAAATCGACAACCTGCAACCGCTGAACCCGGACGAAAGCTTGCCGTTTATCAAAACTATCCTGAAATCCCTGCGCGAGGAAGTGGGCAACAAATCCACAGTGCTCGGCTTTGTGGGCGCGCCCTGGACGTTGGCAGCCTATGCCGTTGAGGGCAAAGGTTCTAAGGATTATGCCATCATCAAAAACATGGCATTTTCCGATCCAACTTTACTGCATCAGTTGCTGTCGAAATTCGCAGATGCGATCGCAGTTTACGTGCGCTATCAAATCGACTGCGGCGCGCAAGTAGTGCAAATGTTCGACTCCTGGGCAGGCCAACTCTCCCCGCAGGACTACGACACCTTCGCTCTACCTTACCAGAAACAAGTATTCGAGCAAGTCAAAAAAACCCATCCCGACACACCGCTAATTCTTTTAGTCACCGGTAGTGCCGGCCTCCTCGAACGCATGACAACATCCGGCGCGGATATCATCAGCGTCGATTGGACAGTTGATATGGCCGACGCGCGCAAGCGTTTGGGCCCCAACATGAACGTTCAGGGAAATCTAGATCCCGGCGTGTTGTTTGGTTCTCAACCTTTTATTCGCGATCGAATTCTTGATACAATTCGCAAAGCCGGTCATCGCGGACACATCCTCAATTTGGGACACGGCGTATTACCGGGAACTCCCGAAGATAACGTGCGTTTCTTCTTTGAAACCGCAAAACAAGCCGACAAATTGCTTGCAGTTGCTGCTTGAAATTGATTCCGAACTGGTTTTAACTGGTTCCCAGGCTCTGCCTGGTGAACCGATATCCAGAGGCTCTGCCTGGCGTAACATGGAAGCAGAGCCTCCGGATCTGCGTTACCAGGTCAGAGCCTGGTAATGAGTAACAACCCCTGACAAATCTCCCTTATAACCGAGTAGATCTCCCCCAAAATCCCCCTTAAGAAGGGGGACCTTGACAATAATCTTGTCCCCCCCTTAAGAAGGGGGACGAGGGGGGCTCTTAGCCTCAGCATCAAGTCAAAAAACCCTCTTCTCCTGCGGCAAAATGAACTCCAAAAAAATTTTTGTGACGGGTGCAAGTGGCTGTATCGGTCACTACATGGCCGAAACTTTGATTCAAGAAACAAACCACGAACTGTACCTCTTAGTTCGCAACCCAGAAAAATTAAAATTTGACTGGAAAGCCCGCCCCGGCATCCATATAATACAAGGCGATATGCGAGATATCGATCAACACGCCGAACTTCTGCAAACAATTAATGTCGCGATTTTAGCTGCGACTGCTTGGGGAGGAACTCAAGAAGTATTTGACGTTAACGTAACCAAAACTCTCCGGCTAATTCAACTACTTTCGCCAGAGACTTGCCAACAAGTAATTTATTTTTCAACGGCAAGTATTCTCGGTCGAGACAACAATTTGCTCAAAGAAGCTGGAGAGCTGGGAACAGATTATATTAGTTCAAAATACAACTGCATGGTACATTTGTCAGCGTTGACAAATGTACCTCCAATTACGGCACTTTACCCGACATTAGTATTGGGAGGAGACGCAGAAAAACCAGTCTCTCACTTGTCATCTGGTCTACCACTTGTCGCCAAATGGATTGGTTTGATTCGTTGGTTTAAGGCTGATGGCAGTTTTCACTTCATCCACGGCGCAGATATTGCTAAAGTAGTTAATTATTTAGTTGAACATCCACCTGCTTCCGAGGAACCGCGACATTTTGTGCTAGGAAATCCGGCAATTACAGCTAATGAAGTGGTAGAACAAGCTTGTCAGTATTTGAATAAAAAAATATTTTTTCGGATTACTCTGTCACCTTGGCTGGCCGATTTCTTTATTTGGCTGTTCCGAATTCAGGTGGCTGCTTGGGATAGATTTTGCATCAGCTACCGCCATTTTATCTATCAAAATCTTGTGAATCCCGAAAGCATAGGAATTCCTAGTTACTGCGCCACAGTGGCAGATATGTTAAGAACTAGCGGGATTCCCGGCAAAGATTCAAAGTAGGCCAGAAGGAAGAGGGAAGTTCGGCAACGGATTATATAACGGATGTCAAAAAGAAGGAAGAGGTTCGAGGGAAAAGGGAATGTGTACCTTACGAGATATATGTAGGGTGCGCCGAGGCGCATTTTACGAATAATGTAAGTTTTTCAAATTCTTTTTTGCCTTAATCCCATGCTTTTTAAATGCGATTATCGTCAATTAAGGGCCAAATACGATAAGATATCAGCATTTGCAAACTTTAACAGGGAACTGCAAGCTAAAAATTGCGCTCAATTTGTTGGTCTTAGGGGGTGTTACCCCTCGCCAGATATTCGATCGAGTGCAAGATCGTAATTTTAGCCTTAACATGAAGTCTTGAGAGTCGATCCAACTCTCAAACACGCCAGCCCGATCGCAAGTTGTTTACTGATGTGAGGTTTAACATATAATGCGAGTTCTTCTAGTTTACCCGCTGTTTCCGAAAACATTTTGGTCTTACGAGAAAATCCTAGAATTAGTTGATCGTAAAGTGCTGCTACCACCGCTGGGTTTGGTAACAGTAGCAGCTATTTTACCGCAAGAATGGGAATTTAAGTTAGTCGATCGCAACATCAGACAAATCACCGAAGCAGAATGGGAATGGGCAGAGCTCGTTATTCTCTCGGCAATGATTGTCCAAAAAGAAGATTTGCTAGACATAATTCGCGAAGCAAAACGGCGCGGTAAATCCGTAGCTTGCGGCGGCCCTTACCCGACTTCCGTACCCGAAGAACCTCAAGCAGCAGGCATAGATTACCTGATTCTCGACGAAGGCGAAATCACCTTGCCGATGTTTGTCGAAGCAATAGGGCGTGGCGAAAAAAGCGGAATGTATCGATCGGACGGCATAAAACCCGATGTTACCACAACCCCGGTTCCGCGCTTCGATTTGCTGGAATTAGACGCCTACGACTCTATGTCAATTCAATTTTCCAGAGGCTGTCCTTTCCAGTGCGAATTCTGCGATATCATCGTCCTCTACGGCCGCAAACCCCGCACCAAAGAACCAAAACAATTAATCGCAGAACTAGACTGTCTCTACAACTTAGGCTGGCGGCGCGGCGTGTTCATGGTAGACGACAATTTTATCGGAAACAAACGCAATGTCAAACTGTTGCTAAAAGACTTACAAGTTTGGCAAGAAGAACACAAATTCCCGTTTACTTTCAACACAGAAGCATCCATCGATTTAGCCCAAGACCAAGAATTGATGGATATGATGGTTGCTTGCAATTTTAATGCAGTGTTTCTAGGAATTGAAACTCCCGACGAAGAAAGCCTGCAAATGACAAAGAAATTTCAAAATACCCGCAATTCCCTCATAGAATCCGTAGAGTTAATTGCCAAATCCGGTTTGCGAGTAATGGCCGGATTTATCATCGGATTCGACGGCGAAAAACCCGGTGCAGGTCAGCGCATTGTAGACTTTGCAGAAGCAGCAGCAATTCCAAGCACAACCTTTGGAATGCTGCAAGCTCTGCCGCACACTGCATTGTCCCACAGACTAGCAAAAGAAGGACGGTTGCGCGACACATCTGGCAACCTCAACCAGACAACTTTGATGAACTTCATTCCGACGCGGCCGCTAGAAGATATCGCGAGGGAATATGTTCAGGCATTTTCTGATGTGTACGATGCTGAGAAATATTTAGACCGCACCTATCGCCACTTCTTGATGCTGGGTGCACCTACAGCAAATATACCTGCAAGAATTCCCAGTTGGATAGACTTGCGAGCACTGCTAACTGTGGTGTGGCGGCAGGGAGTCAAGCGCAAAACTCGCTGGAAGTTCTGGCATCATTTGTTCAGCATTTTCAAGCGCAATCCTGCGGTTTGGGATCATTATTTGACTGTGTGTGCTCACAATGAGCATTTTCTGGAATACCGCCAGATTGTACGGGATGAAATTGAAGCTCAATTGGCTGAGTTTTTGGCTAATGAGTCTCAAACTGTATATCAAGAACCTGTTGCTGTTGAGGAAAAGCAAGTGCAAGCGGTTTAGGGTTGGAGAATTCAAGCGCAGATAAACGCAGGTAAACGCAGATGAATGTAAGATTGTCTGCGTTTATTTTATTTTTAATCTCGTTTCCAGGTTCTGGCTGGAAATGCCATATCCTGCGACTCTACCACCTCTTGAGAGCAGGAGAGATATCCTCCCGATGGATTCCCAGTTTCTCAGTGAAAAAGTGAAATACTACTATTGGCGGCAGCAGTTATTTCGCCAGGTAGAGGCGCGATCGCCCGCAAATATGAAAATCTAATTACAAGATAAAAAATATCAAAATAGCGATCGCCCTCAACCCGCCATGTTAGGAACAAATCAACTCAGAACAGCCGCTCTCTTAGGACTCCTAAGCGGCCTTCTCGTTTTAGGAAGTTATTATTTAATCGGCAACGAGCAAGGACTTTACATCGGTTTAGCGCTAGCCGCTTTCTCAAGTTTTAGCTCTTGGTACTATTCCGACACAGCCGCGTTAATGGCTTACCGCGCTCAGCCGATCGCCCGCAGCGAAGCACCTGAAATCTACGATATGGTAGCATCGCTGAGCGAAAAAGCCCAAATTCCGGTGCCAAAAATATTTCTAGTTCCTACTCAATCTCCGAACGCATTCGCCACAGGAAGAGACCCGGAACACGCGACAATAGCAGTTACTGAAGGCATCATCAATCTGCTTTCCCGCGAAGAATTGGAAGGCGTTTTAGCGCACGAACTGACGCACATCCGCAACCGCGACACACTCACTCAAGCAGTTGCAGGAACAATTGCCGGTGCAATTACATTTGTCGGGCGAATTCTGACTTTTGGAGCGCTTTACGGCCCGGTAACGCGCGACAGCAGACAAGGACCAAATCCCTTTGGTTTGCTGTTTTTAATCATTTTAGCACCGCTATCAGCAACGGTAATTCAATTGGCGATTTCTCGGACGAGGGAATTTGCAGCAGACAGCGGTGCGGTGGAAATTACCAATAACCCGATCGGCTTAGCAAACGCCCTGCAGAAATTGGAGAAACTGGGTCATGAAATTCCCATGCACGGCAATCCTGCGATGTCGCCGCTGCTGATTGTGAATCCTTTTTCGACTAAAGGTTTGCAGTCACTTTTCCGCACTCACCCGCCGACAGAGGATCGCATTCAACGGCTATTGGAAATCGCTCAGCAGCAGCAAGGTACTCCAGTTATGGCCTACGTGCCCGGAATTTAATCGCTCGAAAATGCAGCAACAATATTTAGAAACCCGGGTGTTTGAAGCAACCGGGTTTCTGTTTGTTTATAACGATCGCTTTATGGAGGGACTAATTCTTCGAGAGGTAGAGGCCGATCGCTTTCTCCGTAAATATCGCACAGTTTTGGAGTTACTGTGAGGGGTGATGGCTCCATTGCAAAAATTTACCCCATGCAGCAATTCATCAGGCTTGTTCTTTAAGTCCGGTGATGCTAGTAGTGGTTTATAAACTTCACCTTCATAGGGCTTCCAAACATATCCCAGACTGAACGATTGAAAAACCGAAGATGCTCCCGTTGCTTGCCAAACAGCTTCAGCTAAAACCAATCCAGGAAACGCCAAGCCAGGCTCTTCAATCAATTCGCTGTAGGTTCTAAACTCATCTACTTCCATACCAACTAAAGCATACCGAAACGGTGGAGCAAACCGCAAACGCAGATACAGAAATCTACCTATTTCCGTCATTAAATCAGCACTTTCTGGAGTGTCAATGCCAATCTCACTGCTCCCACTTGGACAAACTCGACACCACCAATTTTCTTCTATATCCTGAAAAATTTCTGCCCGACATTGGGAAACTCTACCGTTTGAGAGCACCCAGAAACTTTTATTGAAATATTGAGCAAATTGCTGTGCTTCAGATTGCTTTGTGCCACATTCAGCCGATAAGCTAAACACCCATGCCATTGCTGTTCTCCCGTTGAGTAAATTAAACTATCAAACTTTCTCCCATTCATTCTGTGTCTGGGCCAGGGCGGCTTCATATTTCTCTAAAAGCATTGTAGCGCTTGGCAAAATACTGACATGAGTTGGACCATTTTGCACAGCTTCAATATCTCCGAGGATCTTGCTGTCGTCAATCTGCCAAAGAGGATCTTTTCCTGTTCCGCCAAATTTTGGGGGTTTGCGGGATTGTGGTAAGCCTTCGATAGAGAGGGATACAGACATTCCTTTTGTGTTTCTAATGGCTACAGTGACAGACTCCTCTGAAGACTTGCGTTCTGTTTCTGGTAGTAAATAACCTTGTTCATCCAACCAGCCTTTGGGCACTTGCTTAACCTCAATGTCACTACTGGGTCTGACTCCCAGTCGCCTGGCGTTGGGCCCAATTTTTGGTTTACCGTTTTCTTCTGTCATGCCTCGATAATAGAGTCTTGCCATTAGCTTTTTATCAGCCCAACTCGATCGCCAGACCAATCATAATGTAATTGCTGCATTGGTTGGATGCGATCGCTCTTTGTTGTTGCAGCTAATTCGTGAGATGTCACTGCTCATTTATTTTGATTTGAGTATCAGGGAGAGCGCCCTGTGATTGCTCTCCCTTAATACAATTACTTGCGATCGCACAAACGCGGGTTTGTCCGTTTGCCGTTGTCTGTTTCAGTCGGCTCATCGTGGAGTGCGATCGCAAAACGCAGATGATTTGGAACCATCTGCGTTCATCTGCGGTTTAATTAAACCCTATTAAACTGAAGCCGCAACCTTATCTAAAGGCCGCACTTGACCGAGGAATTCGCGAAGTGCGTCACCTTCCACCACCTCAGTTTCCAACAGTTTCTGCGTAATTGTTTCCAACAATTCTCGATTTGCTTTGAGAATATCCAAAGCTTGCTGATGTGCAGTTTCGACAATTTCCTTCACTTCTTGGTCGATCGCCTCAGCAGTCTGAGCACTTACCGCACGGCGGGCATTTCCCATACCGTCATTGAGGAACATTGCTTGTTGACCCCGATCGTAAGCTAGAGGCCCCAAAACCTTACTCATCCCGTAAGTCGTCACCATCCGTTCAGCTAAATCAGTCGCCCTTTGCAAGTCGTTTGAAGCGCCGGTAGTAATGCTGCCAAACACGACTTCCTCAGCCGATCGCCCGCCCAGCAAAGTTGCAATTTGACCCCGCAACTCCGATTCATCTAACAAGAAACGGTCTTCAGTCGGTACTTGCAACGTGTAACCCAATGCAGCCATACCGCGCGGGACGATCGATATTTTGGCCACTTCGCCGCCCCCGGTCAGTGCAGCACCAACCATCGCGTGTCCGACTTCGTGGTAAGCCACAATCTTTTTCTCTTTTTCATTGAGCACCCGGCTTTTCTTTTCCAAGCCAGCTACAACGCGCTCAAACGCCTCAAAAAAGTCTTCCTGCGCCACAGTTAGTCGCTTGTTACGAGCGGCTAACAAAGCAGCTTCATTGACCAAATTTGCCAAATCTGCGCCCGAAAAACCGGGGGTACGAGTGGCGACGGCCTTCAAGTCAATATCCGGGCCCAACTTCACTTTTTGAGAGTGAATGTTCAAAATTGCTTCGCGGCCGGATAAGTCGGGGCGATCGACCAAAACTTGGCGATCGAAACGGCCAGGGCGCAACAAAGCAGCATCCAAACTTTCCGGGCGGTTAGTTGCAGCCAGCACAATTACCGTAGTATTGCCCGCAGCAAAACCATCCATTTCAGTTAACAGTTGATTCAGAGTTTGTTCGCGTTCATCATTCCCCCCGAAGCTAGCGTTACTGCTACGAGATTTGCCGATCGCGTCCAATTCATCAATGAAAATAATACAAGGAGCCTGTTTCTTAGCCTGCTCAAATAAATCTCTAACTCTTGCAGAACCAACACCTACAAACAGTTCCACAAACTCCGAACCGGAGATGCTAAAAAATGGCACCCCAGCTTCACCAGCCACTGCTTTTGCTAACAGCGTTTTGCCAGTTCCTGGAGGCCCGACTAACAGCACGCCTTTCGGGATTCTCGCGCCAATTGCCGTAAATCTGTCAGGAGTTTTCAGGAATTCAACAACTTCGACTAATTCAGTTTTAGCCTCTTCTACTCCAGCCACATCAGCAAAAGTAATTTTCGCCGATTCGCCTTCTACATAGACCTTAGCTTTGCTTTTGCCCAGCGAGAGCGCGCCCTGTGGCCCGCCACCCTGCCTGTTCATGAAAAATTGAAAAATCGCCACAAAAATCAGCGGCGGAACTACCCAGCTTAAAACACTGCCGATCCAGCCATTTTTGGAAGGAGGAGTTGCCGCAAATTCAACGCCTTTTTCTTGCAAAAGTTTAGGCAGTTCCAGGTCAAAAATTGGCGTAGTTGACAGCACTTGACCGGGTTTGTCACCTTCGCCTTTGAGTTGGTAGCGAATTTCATTTTGACCTACCGAAGCTCGGACTACATCTTGTTCTTGTACTTGATGGACGAACAAGCTGTAAGGAACTTGCGGAATTTGGGGACCGAACAAATTCGGTAAAAAGATGTTTGCCAGCAGAAACAAACTTGAGAGCAATAACAAGACATTGCTAATTTGCCGAAAACGAGGTGGTTGGGGCTGGTCTTTAATGGCCATTGATAACTGTCATCCTTTGATTTAAATCCGTTTTATTCATCTATTTTCTCATCAACTAGGCAGACAATGTTAAGCGGATTTCCTCACTTTATCGGGTGGGTTAACCCGCTAGCACGGATTTGCTATTATTAACAATGCTTTTTTAACGAACCGCGTAAACGCTAAGGACACGAATGAAGAGAAGAGGGTTATAGTATTTAGGGTGCGCCGAAAAACACCGAATATTTATTTATGCAGCTTCTGGGTTTAACTGAATCATTTCCCAAGTGGTATAAGTGCCGATCGCACCCCAAATCACGTAAGGCAAAAGTAACAAAGCGGCGGTTTGAGAAATCGGCAAAACAGCCAAGGTCAATACAGCTCCCAAAATCTCGCCAGCCCCTCCCAAAATTGTCCCTACTTTGAGACTTTTGGCTCTGAGAGTAGCAGGAATATAAGCAACTGTGACAATTTCTAAAAGCAAGTACAAAGCCATCAACAGCCATGTTTTAAGGCTCCCTGGCTCCTGTTCCCACACAAAAATAGCGCTGCCGGCCCCGCAAGAAAAAATCACCGTCCAAATGAACGGAATAGCAGGCTCAAAAAACATCCAATTCGGTCTTTGAAGTTTGACTGCCCAGTTAATATCGCGCAGTTTAAAAAATAGAGTGCCCATGGCGACTGAGAAAGTCACGCCGCCGATAATCATCCAAGATTCAATCATGGTTTTCAACTTTCCAATTGCTCGATCGCTCATTAAGTCGATCGTGCCAACTCAAAGCCGAACTTTGATCCGCCTTTAGTAATAACTTTTGTAAAGCCCTATGCAATTATTGCTAACCGCCAGACAAATTCTTAGCAAACTCTTCGCGTCCAGATACCAAATTAGCTGGAACGCCGTTAGGGTAATTTTGCGCGATTAAAGCTTGCAACTTTTGAACTCGGTTTTCGGGGTTTGGGTGAGAACTCAAAAACTCCGGCGGCGCTTCGCCCTTCCTAGCGGAACCGAGAATTTGCATCACCTCAACAATACCTCTAGGATCGTAACCAGCTTCGGTCATAAACCGAAAACCGAGCTGATCGCTCTCAAGTTCATCCGATCTACCGTACCGTAAACCGACCACTTGATTGACAGCTTGAGCAATTAATGCAGCCTGCTGGCCCCCACCGCGATCGTCGCTAGTAGCCACACCAACCGCCGTTACCAAAGCCCTACCCAACTGCTGTTTTGCCAAGTGTTCCGCACCGTGTCGGCCCACAACGTGACCGGCCTCGTGCCCCAGTACAGCAGCCAACTGAGCCTCGGAATTCAGCCGTCGCAGCAGCCCCGCAGTAATGAAAACTTGTCCCCCCGGTAAAGCAAAAGCATTCACAGTTTCGGGGTCTCGCAGCAGGTGGAATTCAAACGGATAACTCGCTTGTTTCGCCGCCGAACCGTTGACCACTCGTTCTCCTACTCGATCGACATACTGCTGAATACTCTGGCTGGGATAAAGCCCCCCGTACTTGGCGGCCATTTGATCTCGCGCCTGCAATCCCAAAACTATCTCTTGGCGGGGAGAAAGCTGCACCCGCTGTCTCTCTCCAGTTACCGGATTTTGTACGTCGTTTGTAAAATAGGTGATTGCTCCAAAAAATGCCATTAATAGCCCGATCGCGGCTCGAAATAAAAATTTATTCACAGGCTTTATACCTAAAAAGTTTAGCGAGTAGATTACCAGCCTGGCACCTACCTCAACATCTGTCTGAAGTATTAATAATGGAATATTGTGGTAGCAATTATTGTAGGACTTCTGAACAAGGCTTTTTTAAACGAACCGCGAAGGCGCGAAGGACACGAAGGAAGAGAAGAGAAGAGAAGAGCGTTATATTTGTAAATGGTTGGTTAAGAGTTAGTTAATGATTTTTACTTCACAATCGCTTTAAGATTCTCTCGCTCTTTTCTTCCTTCGCGCTCTTCGCGTCTTCGCTGTTCGTTTTTTTTAATCCCCCATTTCCAATGTTTCAAACTACCCGCCGCCGCCTCGCTATTTGGTACACTGCCGTTACTGCTGTATTGTTACTTGTCTTCGCCACTGGTTTCTATTTCTATGTCCGCAATACTTTGATCGATCGCATTGATGACACTCTCAATCATGTTGTCGAAGTAATAGAGCGAACTCTCGTTATCGAACCGCTAACTTTCCCCAATACCACAGATAAAATTAAATTGCAAGTTAATATTCAAGCGAGTTTTCGAGATAGCACTGATGCAGTAGAAGACGACCACATAGATTTAGAATGGTTCAGTCCTACGGGTGAATTGCTGTGGTCTACATTATCGGAACCGCTGAATATTCCCATTCACGCTAACCGTACCGGCGAAACAGTTTGGATAATAAATAATAAGTTACAGTCCGATCAAAACTATTCCCTCAGACAAGTAACGCAGCGAGTACAAAGCGGCCGCCAAGTTCTGGGATATTTGCGAGTCAGCCATCCTTGGTTTGAAGTGACAAAACCCATCCGCCAATTAATTCTCGATTTGATTTTGGGCGCGAGTTTAACTCTAATTTGCGTTGCAGCTATTGGCTGGCTGCTGTCGGGATTGGCTATGAAACCTGTGCGGGAATCTTACGGGCGTCTCAAACAGTTTACTGCTGATGCTTCTCACGAACTCAGAAATCCGATCGCCACTATTCAAACTAACGTCCAAGTAGCTTTGGCGGAACCGGATATCGAACCGCTGCAGCATCAACAGCTACAAGTTATCGAACGTCTCACGCGCCGTTTGGGGCGCTTGGTTGACGATTTGCTGTTTTTAGCCAGACAAGATAGCGGTATCGTGCAGCAGCAGTGGATTGAGGTTCCTCTCGATGCTTTGCTGATGGAGGTAATAGAAGAACAACAGGCGATCGCCACTACCCAAAATCTGTCTCTTTCTTTGGAAATTGTCGATCTGCCGAACGCTGAGGAAAACTTTACACTGTTGGGCGACTGGGATCAACTAGCCCGACTTTTTACCAATCTCGTCAGCAACGCGGTGCAGTACACCCCCTCTGGCGGTCAAATTCAAGTAGAATTGGATGTGGCAGCTAAAAACAAAAGAAATTCGCCGATGTTACATCCAGCGCTGCAAATAAAAGTAACAGACACGGGCATCGGAATTTCCCCAGAAGCCCTGCCGCATTTATTCGATCGATTCTATCGCGCAGATCCCGCCCGCACCCACCGCAGCGCCGCTGGTTCCGGTTTAGGATTAGCTATCGCCAAAGTAATTGTCGAAAATCACCGCGGCCAAATCCGCATTGACAGCCAAGTCGATCGAGGTACCGCCGTTACCGTCACCCTCCCCGCCCACAAATCAGAACAATTCCGCCTTTAAAACTTCCCCTCTTCCTCTCTTCCTCTGCGCCCTCTGCGGTTTAAAAAAATCTACCCCTCAAACCCTTATTCTTCCTACCTCGCGCCCAAACCCAGCTATTAAAATTCATTTCCGCCATAGATTAACATAAACGTTGTTGGAAAACCTCGATCGAACTTGTGAGGAGTTATTTATGTTTCGCCACAATCTACCGTTTAAAAAAATCAGCTTGCTAACAGCCACCTGCGGAGGTTTACTCGTTAGTCTCGCAACACTTTCCCAAGCCGGCGGCCCACCGCCCCAACAAGGAAAACCCGTTTCCCAACCCACAGAGACTCCTGCAGCCACTGAAGAACCCGTCAGCGAACCAACTCCGGCTGCAAGTCCGGGTCCCAGCGAGATGCCCTCTACACCCACAGATGCGCCTCCCCGCTTCCCCATTCCCAGTGCGCGAGTTACGCCTGCCGAAGGCATGATAGTAATTAAACTGGTAAATACCACCAATGCTGTCATCAATTATCAAATCGTAGGCGTGACCCAGCCGCGCACTCTGGGCGAACAATCTGAAATTCTGCTTCAAGCCCTCAAAGTGCCAATCACCCTCACTTACCAGCGCCCAGACGGCGGATTGGTGCTGGTTCGCCCCCAAGCAACCGCGATGCCGGGTATGTTGCAAGTCAGTTTCAGCGCGACAACTGAGGTGGCCGCTGATACAAAATCCCTGGAAATTCAGGAAGATGGGAGAGTATTTTTGAATTAGGTTAATTGGTTGACGGTTGACTGTTACCATTCGTCTCAACTTAAGGCTAAAACCCATAATAAATATCGTTTATAGTTGAGTTTCGCTCCCCCCTAACCCCCGTTAATAAGGGGGGGACAAGAGTCTTCTTACGTTCCCTCTAACTCCCATTAATAAATGGGGAAGAGCATTAAAAGTCCCCCTTCTTAAGGGGGATTTAGGAGGAGCGAAACTTCGATACCAACGAGATATACACAGGGTTTTAGTATTATGTTGACACCGATAGGCTGTTAGTAATTCCCAATTTCCCATTCCAAATTCCCAGTCAGCCGTCAATCGCCGAGTAACAACGGAGGTAACTTAGTAAAAGGTAAATCCTCGTTGATTGCATCAATTTCTTCCTGTTCTCTTTCGTTGATTTGACCGATATATGACTTGAGAATTTGGGCCAGACGGTTGTTATAAAATCGGTGCAAACTATAATTGGGCGTAGCTGGAAAGCCGCGCCGTTTTTTGTGCCGTCCGCCGGCACCGGGATCGAAGCTTTGGATGCCCCGATCGATCGCCCATTCGATCGGCGTATAGTAACAAGCATCGAAGTGCAAGCAGTCGATTTCCTGCAAACTGCCCCAATAACGCCCGTACAGTCGATTGCCCTTATACAAACAAAAAGACATACCCACAGGCTGTCTCTCATCTTCCTTGTCGTAGGCGGCTACAAATAAAACTCGATCGCGATAATTTTGGTGCAACTGTTCAAAAAATCGCTTAGTCAAATACTTGCTTCCCCACCAACCAAATTTGTCGCAAGTATTCTCATAAAAAGCATACATTTGAGCAAACATGGCTTGGGGAATTTCATCGCCAGTCAGCGTTTTTACCAACAAACCAGCTTGATCGACTGCTTTGCGTTCGCGTTTGATATTGCGGCGCTGGTTGGCATTAAATGCACCTAAATAATTGTCAAAATTTTGATAGCCTTGATTTTGCCAAATATAGCTGTGGTGCAGCCAACTGCTGAAACCGTGGCGTTCCATTCTTTCGCGCCATTCTGGATCGACATAAAGGAAATTGCAACCAGAGATATTGTGGCGATCGCAAAAATGGTCGATCGCGCTTACCATTACTCCCGTTAACTCGTCTTCATCTTCTCCATCGGCAATCAAAAACCGATAGCCTTCAGCCGGAGTAAACGGCGTCATTCCCATCAATTTGGGATAATATTGAACACCCAAACGTTGAGCTAAATCCGCCCACTGATTATCGAATACAAATTCGCCGTAACTGTGACTTTTGACATAAAGTGGCGCGCAAGCAATCAACTGTTTGTCTCGCCAGACTGTTAAGTGATGCGGTAGCCAACCGGTTTTACCTGTTGCACTGCCCGATACTTCGAGATTGTTCAGCCAATCCCATTCCAGAAATGGAGTTTTTAGTGGCATCGCCAGGGCATCCCACGACGCTTGCGGGATTTCGCCTATTTTGCTAATCCAGGCTACAGAATATTCAGGTTTTGGCTGTTTCAGCATAGGGAGATTTGAGCGTAGAGCGATCGAACTTCATTTAAGTTAATACAATTATTCGATCGCTGGGAAAGCTGAATGGCAACTGGTGTCAACTAAACCTTGAAACCTTACAAATCTCGCTTTTGTCGGAGACCTGGATCCCCCTAAATCCCCCTTAAGAAGGTGGACTTTGAGCGGAAGGGAGACTTGGAGTGCTTCCGGTTCCCCCCTTGTTAAGGGGGGATCGGAGGCCTTAATCGTCAAACCCTAGTCTCCGAGTACCTTTGAGCTTCAGTTCGATCGACCCGATAATGCAAAAATACCTCTTGTCCCACCTGTTTAACCGCCACAAGTTCCAATTTCGGAGCTAAATCCGCCAAAAAACCCTTTCCCTCAACAGCCGTCGGTGCATCCGCCCCGCCCAAAATTAACGGACACACCGTCAGCCAAAGTTCGTCTACCAAGCCTGCAGCCAGCACAGACGCTACCAGTTTTCCTCCGCCCAGAATCGCCAAGTGTTTGATACCCAAGCTTGCTAGCTGTGGAAACGCATCAATCCAATCAATCTCTCCACCTGTGGTTTTCGCATAGATAATTCGATCGAACTTACTGTTTGTCATCGGGTAGGAAGATGGCAATGCCGTGTGCCTACTGTCTTGCCCCGTCAGCAGCCACCGAGGTACCGGTTGCTGGAAAAATCGCAAGTTGGGGTCAAATTGGGGCAATCGCGAACATACAATTTGCACCGGTTGTGGCGGCTTCCCTTGCAGTTCCCTCTGTTTGAGCAATTCCGGCGAAATCACTCTCATCGTCGTCCCATAAGCCTGTAAAGTGCCGTTGCCGAACAAAACGGCGTCACTTGCTGCTACTTGCTGTTCGAGGTGGGCTTTGTCGTTGGCAGAACCGAATCTCGCGGGCGATCGTACTGCATCGGCTATTTTACCGTCAGCACTGATCGCGAGTATTACTGTTGCGTGAAGTCCAGTCATTACTTATCAGAATTTCGCAGAACATTTAACTGTAGCAATTCAAAACTATTTGTAAAGTTTGTTTTCAACTCGCTCCGACTGGTTTTATTTGACGGATAATGTGGGTTTATTTATTTTGCAACCCCAGCGATTTCACTACCAAAGTATTTACTTTTCTTTACAAACAGCCGACAAAAAACGGCGCGGGAGGTAAAAAATTCGTTGCAGACTTTAAATGCGCCGCGCGATCGACTAGAGTAAAAAAAATGGCTTGATCCGTTTATTCATCGCAAAGGAAAAAAAGCTCATGGTTCAACGCGGTTCAACAGTCCGGATTCTCCGCAAAGAATCCTACTGGTATCAAGAAGTGGGCACCGTTGCTACGGTAGACCAAAGCGGCATTAAATACCCAGTTATCGTTCGCTTTAACACCGTAAATTATGCAGGCGTCAACACCAACAACTACGCCGAAAGCGAATTAGTGGAAGTGGCAGCACCCAAAGCAAAAGCGAAAACAGCGACTGCTGTAGCTTCCGGCGGCAAACAAACCACGCTCGACGAGAAAACTCGGAAAACCGGCAGCGGAGGAGCCCCCTCTCAGCCGAAAACTTCGACGGACAGCAAACCCGGCGCCGAAACGCCCGGCAGCGTCGAAGGTTCGCCTCAGGGTCAAGGAACAGAACAGCGCTAATTGTGCCAGAACTGCCAGAAGTTGAAACTATTTGCCGGGGTTTGAATCAAGCAACCCTCGATCGAGAAATGTTGGGCGGGGACGTGTTGTTAAACAGCACGATCGCCCGCTCAATCTCTGCGACCGATTTTTTGACAAAACTCAAAGGAAAGTCGATCGCCCGCTGGTACAGACGCGGCAAATATCTACTGGCAGAACTATCTCAATTCCCAGAAGGAGAAAGAGAGAAAGGGAAAGGGGGAGAATTTAGAGCTCAAACTCCAAGCTCTTCCCCTCTTCCTTCTTCCTTCCTCCTTCCTTCAAAAGCCGGCTGGTTGGGCGTTCACCTCCGAATGACCGGGCAACTGCTGTGGGTGAACAGATCCGAACCCCTGCAAAAACACGCGCGAGTGCGACTGTTTTTTGAAGGAAACCAAGAATTGCGGTTTGTAGACCAGCGCACGTTTGGGCAAATGTGGTATGTGCCTGAAGAAACCGAGGTTTCCAGCACAGTTATCGGTCTGAAACTCTTAGGCCCCGAACCGTTTTCCGACGAGTTTACAACAGAATATTTGGCCCGCAAGCTGCACCGGCGGGCGCGACCCATAAAAACAGCTTTGCTAGACCAGTCACTGATAGCTGGTTTGGGCAATATTTACGCAGACGAAACTTTGTTTTTGTCGGGAGTGATGCCCACAACTCTGTGCGCGGATTTGACCGCAGAGCAAATTGGGCGCATCCATACAGCTATTATTCAAGTTTTACAGAAGGCGATCGCATCCGGCGGCACTACTTTTAGCAATTTTCTCAACGTCCAAGGTGTCAACGGCAACTACGGCGGCGTCGCTTGGGTGTACAATCGCGCCGGTCAACCCTGCCGCACTTGCTCCACAACCATCGAACGTATAAAATTAGCAGGGCGATCGACTCATTTTTGCCCCGCGTGTCAGCAATAAGCAGAAGGAAGAAGGAAGAAGGAAGAAGGAAGAGGGAACAAGGCGCAAGAGGAAAGAAGGAAAAAGAAGGAAGAGGGCAGAGGGAACAAGGCGCAAGAGGAAAGAAGGAAAAAGGAACAAGGCGGAAGAGGAAAGAAGGAAGATGGAAGAACTGATATCTTGTACCATTGTCAATAAGGCTGTCAGGGGCGGGCGGGGCACTGAGCCCACAAGAATATTGAACTATTGTGAAACAGGCCCGAAATCTTGTTAAGCGAGAATGGGTGCCAGAGGTCAGAAGAAAGAAGAAGTCCTTTCCAGGCAAATCTAGATTAAAATTTGTATAGTTTTTTAAACTAAACAAAGCAAGTTATGGCAATCAAGAAAGGCAGTATAGTTCGCGCGGTACGCGAAAAATTGGAAAACAGTCTAGAAGCCAAAGCCAGCGACCAGCGCTTTTCCTCCTATATATTTGAAACAAAGGGCGAAGTGATGGATGTTCGCGGCGACTATGCCTTCGTCAAATTTGGCAAAGTTCCCACCCCGAATATTTGGCTGCGGGTAGACCAACTAGAAGATTTTAAGTAACTCACCAAAACTAAACATCACTGCTCTTAATGTAGCGAAGGGTGCACACCGCGCACCTTTCCCCAATTAAGCTGATTGCTAAAATCTAAAATCTACCATCTACAATCTAAAATCCAATGAATTCTCCATCAAACCGCGTATCAATTATTGGTGCAGGCAAAGTGGGCAGTACCTTAGCCCAGCGAATTGCTGAGAAAAATCTGGCAGATGTAGTATTGCTAGATATTGTGGAGGGTTGGCCGCAGGGCGTTGCTTTAGATTTGATGGAAGCCAGGGGAGTGGAACGCCACGATCGCCAAATTGTCGGTACAAATGATTATACAGATACAGCCAACTCAAATATCATAGTAATTGCCGCCGGAGTTCCGCGCAAACCCGGTATCAATCGGGAAGATTTAATTAAAATTAATGCTCGAATTGTCACGGAAGCATCAAAACAGGCGATAGAGCATTCTCCCGAAGCAATCTTAATCGTCATCACCAATCCCCTAGATATCATGACTTATTTAGCTTGGGAAGCTGCGGATTTGCCAAAACACCGAGTCATGGGTATGGGGGGAGTTCTCGACTCCGCCCGCTTTCAAACTTTTATTGCCATGGAATTGGGCGTTTCAATTGCTGAAATCAATGCAACTGTCATTGGTTCTCATGGCGATTTGATGGTTCCTTTGCCACGCTATTCTACTGTCAACGGTATTCCCATTAATCAACTTATGGATGCTGCGGCGATCGATCGAATCGTACAGCGAACTCGCCACGGCGGCGCAGAAATTGTCGGATTGATGAAGATTAGTAGTGCTTATTTTGCACCCGCATCTTCTGCCTGTTTGATGGTAGAATCAATTTTACTCAATCAGTCACGACTGTTGCCTTGCTCCGTTTATTTGCACGGCGAATACGGCGTGCAAGATATATGTTTGGGGGTTCCTTGTCGCTTGGGATATCAGGGAGTCGAACAGGTAGTAGAACTCGAACTCAGCGATAGGGAAAGAGCAGCCTTTATCGAGTCGGGCAAAGTGGTTGCCCAAAATATTGAGGAAGCCAAGGCAATATTGAAAACGGCTTCTTAAGCTTGTAGCAGTTCGGCGATCGCAGCAGCCCGCTGACCACTTCAATATAATAATTTATATTGAGTATGACAGGGCGATCCATCAGTCGGAAGTTGGCTTCTCGGATTTCCACCGCGCTTGGATAAAAAATATCATTGATCGTGCTTGTGAGGCTGTATTTCACAAGCCGAAAAATGGCAGCAAGGAACCGATCTATAAATATAAAATTTACTTTCAAAAAATTGGTAAAAACGCAAAAACTGACAAAAGCAGTTGAACTTGGTCTGCGTGACAATACCATCAGAGTTTCTCTACAAATTCAAGCAAAAACCTGCCATCTTTTCTTTACTACTAAACCAACAGCAGAAGCAGCCGGTTTTGGCTTATCTCTCCCTCGCGAGCCGATTGCCGAACTACACGGTGGCACTTTAAAGGTAGAAACTGAAATGTGAGTTTATACGAAATTTATCATTACTTTGCCAAAACTTTAATCGTCGCGATCGCCCTTTCTATTGATCAAGCTTGAAATACCTTTATTTTACCCAAAAATGTGAGAGCCTAAATGTTTGTATTATTTAAAATTTTTACACTTGTTGTCAAAAATCACAAAAATTCGGCAAAAGTCTCCGCGCGTGCGAAGCTATCCCGAACGCGCGTTCGGGACCGTTGCGGTAGAAAATCGCCTTTGAGTTGAGCCAATTTAACCATAGCCTGCAACTACCTCAACTGTTTGACCGAAAACTAACCTCTGATTCTGTGAATTTTAATCATGTTAAAAAATTTATATTCCTTACATAAAAAGATGAGAATGCAAGGAAAAACATCTCAAACTTCTGGTTACCCTAAAGGCTGTAAAAAATATAATTTACGACAGATAAATCAAGCATTACTTAAAACTCTAGAAAAGGCGATGGTCTAAGTTTAGACAAATTTTAATAGAGGCGAACCCAACAGGATATTCGTTCGCCAAAACAAAGAAACCCTTGCTAGAGTTTTCGGTAATAATAAAAAGGTGACAATTGCAACCGAAGGCGAACCAAAAAATGTCAAAATTAGTCAGAGATGCTCCTGCCTATCGCGAAATGGAACCGAGTTTCTTCGTTCCACTTTCGGAGCTTCCCTGACTTAATTACGTTAAAAAACCGAGTTTATGTGTAAGTTTGCTTAGCATTATTCTCAATAATTGACAATTTATGACGTAGCAAGTTATGCCTTTTTTCAGTAAATGTACGGAACCTAAGATGCTCGATTGATTTCCCAATCTCGAAAGAATACGGAAATGCAGCCTGAGTATCTGCTAAGTGGTAGCAGAAGGAGGAAAATATGTTCTTTGCCTTTTTGAGTTACCAGACTCAACTTGCAGAGCGCTATTGAGATGCCATCAACCTCGATACCAAACCGCAAAATAACTAAAGAAAAAGCATTATGTTTCATGAATACCTGTATCACGAAGTAACCAACCTGCGCGAGAAACTAGCTCACCTAGAAAGAGAAATGCAGTCTCAAACCTGGTTCAAAAAGCTGCAAGCGCTGATGGGAGTTATTAGCAAAATTCGTGAATCCCTAGACTTAGAAACAATATTCAAAATCACAGCCACCGAAGTTCGGCAACTCCTAAATGCCGATCGAGTCGCAGTCTACCGCTTTCTTCCCGAATCCGAAGGGAATGAGGGCGAAGTAGTGTCCGAAGACGTACTGCCCCAATATAGCCCATTTTTGGGAACCAGAGTCCGCGACTACTGCTTCGGCGAACAATTTGCAGCTAAATACACCAAAGGATACGTTCAAGCAGTCACGGACATCTACAAAGCCCGGTTGAGCCCTTGTCACCTCAAAATCCTCAAGCGATTTCAAATCCGAGCCAACTTAGTCGTACCCCTACTGCAGGGGAAACATTTGTGGGGATTGCTGTGCATTCACTCCTGCGGTCAACCCCGCCAGTGGCAAGAAGACGAAATCGAATTTGCCAAACAAGTAGGCGACCATTTAGCAGTTGCCATCTACCAAGCCGAACTGCACTTGCAAACCCAGAGGCAAATAGCAGAAATCGAATCCACGCAGCAGAAACTCCGCGACAGCGAGCAAAAATATCACCAAATTCTCGATTCGATCGCCGATATAGTATTAGTCAAAGGCCCTCAATCAAAAATCGTCTGGGCTAATAAAGCATTCCGCGACTATTACGGCATGACTCAAGAGGAACTTCAAGGAATCGTAGACGCACCTTTCTCCGCTCCCGACCATACTCTCGAGTACATTAAAGATGACGCCTTCGTATTTGAAACCGGACAGACTCTAGAAATTTCCGAAGAACCGATCACGCGGCACGATCAAGAAGTGCGAATGTTTAGTACAGTCAAAACACCCATCCGCAACGCAGACGGCCAAATCGTCATGACAATCGCCGTCTCCCGCGACATGACCGAACGCAACAAAACAGAAGAAGCCGTCAAAGCCAGTGAAACCAAATACCGCAGCCTGGTAGAAACATCCCAAGACATGATTTGGTCGGTCGATGCTTCAGGATGCTACACCTTCGTCAACCCCGCAGTTAAGTATATCTACGGTTACGAACCAGAAGAAATGATCGGTCGGCCGTTCTCCGACTTTGTAACACCAGAACAAAGCCAGAAAGATTTAGAAGTTTTCGCCCGCCTGGTGGCCGGAGAATCAATTTTCCAGTACGAAACCACCCAAATCGCCAAAGACGGCAGCATGAAACATTTAATGTTTAACGCCATTGCCCTCTACGACGAAACGGGAAACTTCCTCGGCACGACCGGTACAGCCACCGACATTACCGATCGCAAGCGAGCAGAAGCAGCCTTACAACACGCCAACGCAGAACTAGAGCGCCGAGTAGAAGCACGCACGGCAGAACTGCGCCAGACTTTTGCCGCCCTCACGGCCAGCGAAGCCAGGTTCCGGACTATCGCGGCCACCATCCCCGGAGCTCTGTTCCAATTTTGCAGCAGCCAGGGAGTGTGGAGAGTTGACTACATGAGCGATCGCATCGAAGATATTACCGGCGTCACAGCAGCAGAAATGATGCAAGACTTAAATACATTCATTTCTCGAATCCACCCCGAAGACTTGGAAGCCCACCTCGCTTCGGTCAACGAAGCCGTAGAAAACCTCTCTCCCTGGCACTATGAAGGGCGGTTAGTCAAGCCAGACGGCGAGATTCGCTGGTGGCAAGGCGACTCAATGCCCACCCGCAGCGAGAACGGTGACATAGTATTTTGCGGTGTCCTGCTCGATATCACCGATCGCAAAGTTGCCGAAACCGCCATCCGTAAAAGCCAGCGGCAGCTAAAAGATGCCCAGAGACTTGCCCACGTCGGAAATTGGGAACTCGACGCAGCCACCGAAACCCTCACTTGGTCGGAAGAACTTTTCCGCATCTTCGGGCTCGAATCGGCAGCCTTTGCGCCCAACTTAGCCGAACAGGTCGCTCAGATTCATCCAGAAGATTTGGAATTGTGGCAAACTCAAGTGCAACAGGGACTCGCAACAGGCATCCCTTTTGATTTTGACTTTCGCCTGTACCGTCCCGACGGCATCTTGCGACACGTGAACGCCCTGGGCAAAGCCGAAACCGATGTGAACGGCAAGGTGGTAAAACTGTTCGGTACGGTGATCGACATTACCGATCGCAAAGCCGCCGAAGCAGCACTACGGCAATCAGCAGTCGAGTTAGAAGACAGAGTAAGCGATCGCACGGCTGAACTTTCCCAAGCAGTCACCCAATTAGAACAAGAAATTGGCGATCGCAAACAGGCAGAAGCAGCGCTGCAACTTTCCGAACAAAACCTGCGAACCATATTTAACAATGTCTACGATGCTATCTTCATTCACGATTTAGAAGGAAACATTCTCGATGTCAATAATCGAATGTTAGAAATGTACGGAGTTAGCCCCGAACAAGCAACAAAATTATCAATTAAACACGACTATTCAACAGACGACAATCCTATTGAAAAAATGGAAGAACTTTGGGAAAGAGTATTAGCAGGCGAAACAGGTCGCGTGGAATGGAAAGCGAGGCGTCCCAAGGACGGTTCAACTTTTGATGCAGAAATTGCCCTGTCCAAAATAAATCTCAACGGCAATCTCAGCATCATTGCCAACGTCAGAGATATTAGCGATCGCAAACAGGCAGAAGCAGAACTGCAACACGCTCAAAATTTTATGGAATCTGTGCTCAAAACCATACCCGTAGGAGTGGTTGCCAAGGATGCTCAAGAACTGCGGTTTGTTCTGTGGAACCCCGTAGCTGAAAAGTTACTCGGTTTCAGTGAAGCAGAAGTTATCGGCAAAAATGACTACGACTTTTTCCCAACAGAACAAGCTGATTTTTTCACCGCCAAAGACAGGGAAGTTCTCAACAGCGCGCACATTGTAGACATCGCCGAAGAAGAGATTAAAACGAGCCAAGGAGAAAAGCGGATATTTCATACCAAGAAAACAGCAATACTCGATGCTGATGGCAAACCGCAATATCTATTAGCTGTCATCGAAGACATTACCGATCGCAAGCGGGGAGAAATTGCCTTGAGGCGATCTTCAGCCCGACTCAGACAGCAGGCAGAGCGAGAAAAATTGCTCAACAACCTCACGACTCAAATCCGCAATTCCCTCGATTTCGACAGCATTATTGCTGTCGCCGTCCAAGAAATTCGGGCTTTCATGCAGATAGATCGGTGCTATTTTTCCTGGTACCGCAGCGAACAAGAAGAGGCTTTTTGGGAAATTATTCAAGAATCTCGCAGAATAGAACTTCCCAATTTAATAGGTTGCTATAAAGCTTCTGATTTTGGCACGATAGGAGAACAGATGTTGCGTCTAGAAACGCTGCAAATCGATGATGTCGGATCGCTCGCAGACCCTGTTTGGAGAAGGTCTCTTAACTCTCTAGGCTACCAATCTGTGTTGGCAATTCCGATGCAGGCACTTTCGGGAGTAGTGAGTGTTATTACCTGCGCCCACTCTGCGGCTGTGCGACCCTGGAGTGAGGGCGAAGTAGAATTATTGCAAGCGGTTACAGTTCAATTGGCGATCGCTCTCAACCAAGCCGATCTTTACGCCCAAACTCGCAATAAAGCTCGCGAATTAGAGCAAACCTTGCAGAAATTAACCAGCACTCAATCGCAGTTAATTCAAAATGAAAAAATGTCAAGTCTCGGTCAACTTGTGGCAGGAGTCGCCCACGAAATCAACAACCCAGTTAACTTTATTTACGGCAATCTCAGCCACGCCAACGACTATACCCAAGACTTGCTGCACCTGATCGAACTTTACCAAAACCACTATCCCGATCCCGTCCCGGAAATTCAAGAGGAAGTAGACAATATTGAACTCGACTTTTTGATGGAAGACTTGCCAAAGTTGCTTTCTTCAATGAAAGTCGGTGCAGACAGAATTCAGCAAATTGTTGCTTCTCTCCGCACATTTTCCCGCATGGACGAAGCGGAAAAGAAAGCAGTCAACATCCACGACGGCATAGATAGCACCCTGATGATTTTGCAGCACCGACTCAAAGCTAAACACAATCACCCAGAAATTGAGGTGATTAAAGAATACACTCAACTTCCCTTAGTAGAATGTTATGCCGGACAGTTAAATCAAGTATTTATGAACATCTTGAGCAATGCTTTGGATGCTTTGGAAGAACGGGATCAGCGCCGTTCTGCTGAAGAAATGCGGCAACAGCCCAGCCAAATCCGCATCCGCACTGAAATATCGCCAGCGGGCAAGGTAATCATTCGGATTTCTGACAACGGGCCGGGAATACCGGAGACAGTAGGCACTCGACTTTTTGACCCGTTTTTTACCACTAAACCTGTGGGTAAAGGCACTGGGATGGGCTTGTCGATTAGCTATCAAATTGTTACAGACAGACACAACGGGTCGCTCAAATGCAGTTCTTCTCCGGGACAGGGTACAGAATTGACGATCGAGATTCCCCTCAAAGCTAATTGTTAATGGGGAATTGGTAAGTTGTAATTGGCAATTGGCAACTGCAAAAGCGTTACTGTGCGTCAGTTTGGTAACTTTAAACCATTTCAAATCCGGTAGCATCGTCTTGATAAAATCCAGTCAATAGTCAACAATCACCGACGGTGCAACCGGAATTAATCTAATTCATCTGCGTTAATCTGTGTTGATATGCCATCATCTGCGGTTTTAAAAAGATAATTGATCTGGCCGCAGATGACAATGAGTTAACGCGGATTCACGCAGATTAATAATTCCGATGCTAACAGATTAGATATCATCACCAAAAATCTAATTTTGATGCACCATTTATTCCTTGGTGCATCAGTTTTGAGATTGTGAGTTTGTAGCAAAAATGTCTTCACGGGGTGACGCACTATTTATCAATGTGTAACTCACTCAGTCCATAATTGCTTGATTACCGAGATTTATCAGGATTTCTGTCACGGCAGAACTGTCCAAAGGTTTAGAAAACCAATATCCCTGAGCTAATTCGCAGTCGAGTTCTCGAAGCTGTGCTAACTGTTCGCCTGTCTCTACACCTTCGGCGATCGCATTCAATCCCAAATTGTGAGCCAAAGTTACGATCGCCCGCACAATCTGCAAAGGCTGACCCCCGTCGTCACCATTTTCGACAGCCCCCAAGCGGCTTACAAAGGATCGATCGATCTTCAGTGTATCCAGCGGAAAACGGTGCAAGTAACTCAAAGACGAATACCCAGTACCGAAATCGTCGATCGACAATCGAATATTTCTACTTTTTAATTGGGATAGCACAATATTGGCTTTCTTGACATTTTCCACGATCGCACTTTCAGTAATCTCCAATTTTAAACAGCTCGGATCGCAGCCAGTTTCTGCTAAAATTTCATCGATTTCCTCGATTAAATTCGGCATACCTAACTGTTTAGGAGAGAGATTGACGCTCATTGTTAATTGCGAAGGATCAATAATGGGTAATTTAAACTTCGCAATTGGTACCTGGGAAGTGGTACTGAACGTAGCCGAAGTATTTGTTATTGGGAATTGAGAATTGGTAATAGATGAGTGGAAATCGGTAATCGGGAATTGGTAACTGGGAATTGGTAATTTTTTACCGATTCTTTCTTCCCTGTGACCAATACTGGCACTACGCTCAGTAAAAGTTCCGTGTTCCTCATTCCCTGTATCTGTTACATCAGTTAAATCTCCTACATTGCCCGTTCCCTTCTTCCCTGTTGTTACCCGGAGCGAAGTCGAAGCGCCTTCTTCCTTCTGGTTAGCCTGAGCGACTTGTCCTGAGTGAAGCCGAAGGGAGTGGAAGGGTCTTGTTCCGACTTCCATTGGACTTCTTCCTTGTTCCTCGGTTAACATTTCTTGCCAAATCCGCAATTGCTGACAAGCTTCCCGTAACACCCAGGCTCCCAGAGGCACGATCAAACCTGTTTCTTCAGCTACAGGGATAAAAGTAGACGGTGGAACTAAACCCCGAACTGGGTGGTGCCAGCGCACCAAGGCCTCAAAACCTTCGAGCGCACCGCTGGCGATCGAAACAATCGGTTGGTAGTGCACAATAAAGTGCGAACATTGATTCTTGCTCTCTCCTAATTCCTCCTTGCCCAAAATAGCCAACCGCAGGTCATTTTCTAACTGCAACAGCGACATAGTTTGGTCGTGCATCGCCAAATTAAACACTTCGTGGCGGGCCTTACCCAAAGCTTTAGCGCGGTACATAGCGATGTCAGCATCGCGTAGGAATTCTTCTGGGTGAGTGTACGAATTTGATGCGCCACTGGCGGTGGCTTCGCCTCGACTGAAAACAATGCCAATGCTAGCGGTGGTAAATACTTCGTGCCCTTCGAGATGAAACGGCTTCGTCAGTTCTTTTTGTATCTTTTTAGCTGCGAGGGTGGCGTCGCTGAGGCTCTGAATGTGGTCTAGCAGGATGGTGAATTCGTCTCCTCCCAGCCGGGCGACGGTATCAGAAACCCGGACGCAGGTTTGCAGTCGCTCCGCAAGGGCGATTAGCAATTTGTCGCCTAAAACGTGTCCTAAAGAATCATTAACTACTTTGAAGCGGTCTAAATCTAGGAAAAGTAAACCAAATTTGTAATCGGGGGACTGATTGGCTCGGCGGATGGCTTGTCCTAGCCTGTCGATGAACAAAACCCGGTTGGGCAAACCCGTCAGCGCATCGTGAAAAGCGCCGTGCAGTAGTTGCCGTTCTACTCGTTTGCGCTCGGTGACATCTCGGATAATAATCTGGCCGGCAGTGGAGCCTTGATAAGTAGCGGGGATGCCCGCCATTTCAACGTCTATTATTTGTCCGTCGAGCCGCATCAGTTTTTGTTCGGCAAGGTCGAGTGGCTGATTTTCTATCTCGACTAGCCGAATGCGCTCTGTGGCTATTTCCACATAGTTTGGATGGACGAAATGCAATACTGGAAAGCCGATTAGCGCCTCGGGAGAGCTCGCACCGAGGAGTTTTGCGCCTGCTGCATTGATGTAAGCGATTTTCCCTTGACTGTGAACGGCGATCGCTTCGGGAGATAGTTCTACTAAACGGCGATAGCGTTCTTCACTTTCTTTGAGAGATACTATCAACTCGCATCGCTCTTTTTCAGCCCGCTGGCGTTCGACTTCCATGTTGTGAACCGCCAGAATTTTGCCAATACTTTGAGCCATCAATTCTATAATTTCTATTTCCTCATACTTGAACTTTCTTTTTTTGATCTCTCGCGAACTAAAACTCAAGGTACCGTAAGTTTTATTGTTAACAAAGATCGGCGTTCCGATGTAAGATTCCGCCTGGCAGTTCTGATAAGCAGGATGTTCGCGCATCTCAATATCTGCTCCTATATGAGAATACGCAACTGTTTTGTTAAGTTTAATGACTGCCGCGCAGTAAGTATCGCTGAGGTTCAATTCTAAACCTCGCACAAAGTATTCTAACTCTGTTTTAGCTGCTCGGACAATAAAAGTCTCGTTGTCAACTTCCGCCATGATGCCCATAGAAAGTCCAAACATCAAACAGCCTGCTGTTAGATAATCGTCAACCAGTTCTTCAAAGTTTTGATAATGATAAGTTGTAATCCGGTGTAAGTGTTTGAGATTAGCGCTAAAAGCTGCTAAAGCTTGAGAATTTAAAAATAATTCTTCTTCCGATCGCTGGCGGTCGGTAATGTCTGTTTGCACTCCAATAAAGTGGGTTAAGTGTCGCCGCGAGTTGTAAACCGGAGCGATCGACAGTTCGTGCCAAAAAGGGGTGCCGTCTTTCCGAAAGTTGCGTAATATAACTTGAGATTCTCTGCCTTCTTCAATCGCAATTCGCAATTCTTTGGCAGCGGGGGTGTGAGTGTCTGTGCCCTGCAAAAATCTGCAATTTTTGCCCATTAACTCGTCTCTGCTATAACCAGTAATCCGCTCAAAACTGGGATTGACATAAATAATCGGATTATCTGCAACGGTCGCGTCGGTGATTGCAATGCCGTTGCTGCAACTTTCGATCGCCCGTTCCATCATTTGTAAGCGCTCTTGCGATCGAATCCGCTCGATCGCCGCAGCTAACACGTTAGCGATCGCTTCTACAAAATAAACGTCATCTTGACTGAAAACCCGCTCTTGGCTGGTATGAACCCCCAAAATGCCCCAGGCCTGCGAGGAGGAACTGCTGGCTGGTTCTGCTTGTCCCCAATTGCTCCCCAGCCCCCGATTGCCGGGAATGATGACAGTAAGGCCGCTGACAGCCCGGTGGTTGTGCAGCAGCGGCAACTCGCTAAAGCGCGTTTCCACCCGCAAATCTTCGACGATTGTCGGTTCGCCCACTAGCAATGTGTAACCTGCTTGCGATCGGGCAGAAGCGGCAACAGTAGCGCTGCCGACGAGGCCCGGCTGCCAGCCAACCCCCGCTCGCAGCAGAAAAGCATGACCAGAGGGCAACAGTTCTAACAACTGGCAATAATCAACGTCCAGGGTTTGAGCAATTAAAACCGCAGCTTTGTCCATAAGTGCCGACAAATCTGTTTCGGCGAGGGCCTGCTGCCCCAAGTAAGCGACGGCCGCTTGCTGGCGGGCCCGCGAATGGATTGAGGTGAGCAATTCCTGCTCCTTGGCGGCCGCTCGCTTCCGATCAGTAATATCGCTGAACACCGACAGAACAGCTTTCCCTGACACCAATGTCAGATACCGCATCGATACACTTGCCCAAAACAGCGTACCGTCAGCTTTTTTAAGCCGGACTTCTGTCTCGCGGACGTGTTCGTTGCGGGCGAGCCGCAACAGCAATTCCTGGCGCTCTGCAGGGTTGTGGTAGAGCATTTCGGCTTTTTGGCGCTCGATCGACTTGAATCCTGTGAACCCGAAAGTCTGACGGCATAAATCGTTACTATAAAGAATTGTGCCGTCCGCCAGACTGCTGACGATCAGGGGCATCGGCATCGAGTTGCCGATCGTCAGCAGTAATTCTTTGGTTCCTTCGAGCTCTTTGTACAAGTCTGGCTTGGAGGCCCAGCCGTGACAGTCTTCAGAGTTTTCAGGGATAAAACTTTCCATTGTTTAATCGATCCATTAGCAGGACAACTTTTTTAAACTTGTGGTTAATGACGATTTCAGATGCAGAGCACTGGTAAAAACTGAAGACTTAATTTCATTTGTCAATCAGTAAGATTACTCAAAAAAACTGCTTTTCTAGGAGTAGAAAATTCGCGATTTGGGAGTGGGTGGGCATAAATATGGCGATCGGCATGATTCCTCGATCGCGCCAATCTGAGTTTTGTACCCAAAATCCGAGTAAATTCTGAGCATAATTGCTCATTGACAAATGCTTCCAGCTTGAGTTGTCAGGGATGAATGCAGACGACGATCGACAGTAGCCCACAACACATTAATCTTAACCACAACAATGCAATTGAATGCCTCTAAACTGCTGGGCTGGAGTTCGATATTCTGCACTCCCGGTGGAGAACACATCTGTCTTTGGTATGACAATCTACTGTTTTTAAAGTTGCGTTAAGTTTTTATAAGAGCGAGGTACTTTACCCAATGTGCAGCGGAAGCTCCTAATCTAAAAAGTAAAGTCACCTGCTTGCCAACCACTGAATACTATCCGAGGAGAGAGGAGAAATGCTTGAATCTTACCGCCGTACCGCTGCCGAACGGGCCGCTTTGGGAATTCCACCGCTGCCGCTAGACGCCCAGCAAACGTCGGAACTGTGTGAACTGCTGAAAAATCCGCCGGCTGGAGAAGAAGAAACGTTAATAGAATTATTGCGAGATCGCGTCCCGCCCGGAGTAGACAACGCCGCCTACGTCAAAGCTGGTTTTTTAACTGGCATTGCTAAAGGCGAAATCCACAGCCCCCTAATTGCTCCCAAATGGGCAGTTTACCTGCTGGGGACAATGATGGGCGGTTACAACGTCCAATCTTTAATCGATTTGCTCAACCCCACTGCCGAAATCGCCATTCCCGCCACCGCCGCCCGGGCACTGAGCAAAACGTTGTTAGTATTCGACGCTTTCCACGACGTTATAGCTTTGTCTGATACTAATCCCTACGCCAAGCAGGTAGTCGATTCTTGGGCGGATGCCGAGTGGTTTACAGGTCGTCCTGTGTTGCCAGAAGCGATTACCGTTACAGTCTTCAAAGTTCCTGGAGAAACCAATACTGACGACTTATCGCCTGCACCTCATGCTACCACGCGGCCGGACATTCCCCTACACGCTTTGGCGATGCTCGAAAGTAAGATGCCAGGAGCTTTGCAAACCATTGCAGACTTGAAGCAAAAAGGTCATCCCGTAGCCTATGTTGGTGATGTTGTCGGTACCGGTTCGTCGCGGAAATCGGCGATTAATTCCGTGCTCTGGCACATTGGCAATGATATTCCGTTTGTGCCGAACAAGCGCAGTGGCGGTTATATTTTAGGAAGTGCGATCGCCCCGATTTTCTTCAATACCGCTGAAGATTCCGGCGCATTGCCGATCGAATGCGATGTCTCCAAAATGGAAACAGGAATGGTAATTACCATCCATCCCTACAAAGGCGAAATCACCAACGAAGCCGGAGAAACCATCTCCACCTTCACCCTCAAACCCGACACAATCCTAGACGAAGTTCGTGCCGGTGGTCGAATCCCGCTATTAATTGGACGAACTTTAACCGACAAAACCCGCGCAGCTTTAGGACTAGAACCTAGCACTATTTTTACCCGTCCCACAATCCCAGTAGATACGGGCAAAGGCTTCACTTTAGCACAAAAGATGGTAGGCAAAGCTTGCGGTTTGTCCGGCGTTCGTCCCGGTACATCTTGCGAACCAGTCATGACAACAGTCGGCTCGCAAGATACTACCGGGCCTATGACTCGGGACGAATTAAAAGAACTTGCTTGTTTGGGATTTAGCGCCGATTTGGTAATTCAAAGTTTTTGCCATACGGCCGCTTATCCCAAACCAGTTGATGTCAAAACTCACCATGAATTACCCGATTTCATGTCACAGCGGGGCGGCATAGCTTTGCGGCCTGGAGACGGCATTATTCACTCCTGGCTGAATCGAATGTTATTGCCGGATACAGTGGGAACTGGCGGAGATTCTCACACTCGTTTTCCTTTGGGAATTTCCTTTCCTGCTGGTTCGGGACTGGTGGCATTTGCTGCTGCCTTGGGCGTTATGCCTTTGGATATGCCGGAATCGGTATTAGTCCGGTTTAAAGGTGAGTTGCGGCCGGGAGTAACGCTCAGGGATGTTGTGAATGCAATTCCCTATGTGGCGATTCAAAAAGGTTTGCTGACAGTCTCGAAACAGAATAAGAAGAATGTCTTTTCTGGGCGGATTATGGAGATTGAAGGTTTGCCTGATTTGAAGGTCGAGCAGGCTTTTGAATTGACCGATGCTTCTGCCGAGCGTTCTTGCGCTGGATGCACGATTAAATTGAGCGTAGAGACTGTTTCCGAGTACATTCGTTCTAATGTCGCGCTGCTGAAAAATATGGTGGCGCGGGGCTATCAAGATGCGCGGACGATGATGCGCCGGGTGGCTAAAATGGAGGAATGGCTGGCAAATCCGGTGCTGATGGAGGCGGATGCTGATGCGGAATACGTTGAAATCATCGAAATAGATTTGAACGACATTACAGAACCCATTGTGGCTGCTCCGAATGACCCGGATAATGTTAAGTTGTTGAGTGAGGTTGCGGGCGATCGCGTTGACGAAGTATTTGTCGGTTCCTGTATGACAAATATCGGTCACTACCGCGCCACTGCGAAGGTGTTGGAAGGTGCAGGGGAAGTGAAAACTCGCCTGTGGATTTGCCCGCCCACTCGCATGGACGAACAGCAACTCAAAGAAGAAGGTTATTACAGCATTTTTGGAGCCGCTGGAGCTCGCACAGAAATGCCTGGATGCAGTCTGTGTATGGGCAATCAAGCGCGGGTTAAAGATGCGACAACAGTGTTTTCAACTTCTACTCGCAACTTTAACAATCGCATGGGCAAAGACGCGCAAGTTTATCTCGGTTCTGCCGAGTTAGCTGCTGTTTGTTCGCTGTTAGGTCGAATTCCCACAGTCCAAGAATACAATGATATTGTCTCGAAAAGAATCGATCCTTTTGCTAGTGATTTGTATCGGTATTTGAATTTCGATCAAATTGCTGGTTTTGAGAATGAAGGCAGAGTGATTGCTTTGGAAGATATGCCTCACATTGAGGATATTTTGGGGATTCCAGATGGTGTATTGAGCAAGTAAAAAGCGGGGCGGGAAATTGCCCGCCTTTTGTTTATAAAATGAGTAAATAATAGAAAGGAGAAAAGTAATTATGTCGGAACAATTTTTAAGCAGGGAAAGCCAAGGGACAGTAAAATCCGCGCCCCCAACTTATACAATTGAAGGCAAAGAGAGCGATCGCCCTTAAGCCAGCCCATCGCGGAATTTCTCCGCGTAATTCAGCAAACTCCCAGAGAATATTGGCCGAATTTACTTCAGATGATGCGCTTATTTATGGAAACGGTGACTGTAAAGCCCGTATTGTCCGAGCCTCCCCAGACATCTGAGAAAATAGACATTACTAAACTGTCGCTGGAGGAACGGATACAAAGAAATCAAGGTGCCATTGAATTATTGCGATCGTGGCGAGAAGAGGATGACGAACAAGAGCAAAAAGAAACTGCGGAATATCTAGAACAGGTGATAAATGAAGATCGGATGTCTAATCGACCCTTGTTTCAAAGAGCAGAATAATCATTTTGGATTCTGGCCCATTAGGGATGGTAACAAACCCTCAAGCCAAACCTCCTTATTTGGAATGCCAACTTTGGTTAGACTCTTTACTACAAAATGGCGAAATAGTAATCCTGCCTGAAATTGCTGATTAGGAGGTGCGGCGAGAATTGATTCGAGCGGGAAAAGAGAGAGGTATCCGAAAACTTGACCTATTCAAGAATGTCCTTACATATCGTCCTTTGACTACAGAAGTAATGCTTTTGGCCGCTCAGTTGTGGGCGCAAGCTAGAATGAGAGAAAGACCAACCGCAGAAGCCAATGCACTTGACGGGGATGTGATTTTGGCGGCTCAAGCAATATTGGAGGCAAGTGAAGGAAATCACGTGGTAATTGCTACAACAAATGCCCCACATTTGTTGTAGCAATTTGTTGATGCTCGCGAGTGGCGACTAATTCAGTAATTTTTAAATCGCTCGCACTTACCCACTTACCCTATCCCTGCTATACTTTGAACTACAGATATTTTTACAGACACCGTTAGCGAGATAAACAGCATGGTGGAAATAGTGGACACAATCGAAAAAATTGACGATCGCACACAAACCCGCTACTGGGGCCAAGTTACAGTCATAGACGCGGGCGATCGTTATAAGATCAATCGCATTGAAGTCAAACCGGGGCACCACATCAGCACCCAAATGCACTATCACCGCAGCGAGCACTGGGTTGTCGTCTCCGGTACCGCTAAAGTTATCTGCGACGACAAAGAGACAATTCTCATGCAGAAACAGTCAACCTACGTTCCCATGAATACTGCTCACCGCGTAGAAAATCCAGGCGTTATTCCCCTGGTGATGATTGAAATCCAAAATGGTGAATACCTCGGCGATGATGACATTATCCGCTTCGCCCAAGATTCTCACGAGGAAGATTGATCCTAGATCCAAATATGAAGCGCAATCGCAGACGCCAGGGAAAAGCTTCGCACACCGAACAATGACCGAAAGCATCCAGGATACAAGCCCCCGGATGAATCCGTCCAGAAATAAAAAACCTGTATCCGATGAAACTTGCCCCCCGAATTTATCCGTGGGGTCAATGCTTCAATTCTTTAATCTAAAATCTAAAATCGATTGACCTACGCAGCGACCGGAAACAAGATAAATCCTGCAATTAAAACTGTAGGGGCAATTTCAGAATTGCCCCTATCTTATTATATTAACTTTGTTAAGCACCAGAATTTGATATAGCAATTGGCGATCGTCCTACGGCAAAGAAGCGTTTTTCAAATCTACATTTGCCATATTGGCATTCTTTAAATTAGCACCTGTCAAGTCCGAACCGTTCAAATTTGCACCATTCAAATTTGCATTGGTCAAATTTGCATCCCGCAAGTTGACTCCCTGTACGTCTATTCCCGACACACTGCCACCTCTGAGGCTGATATTAGATAAATTCGCAACTGACTGGCGAGCATTTCTCAAGTTTGCACCCGCCAAATTGGCGCTTTCTAAATTGGCGCCGATTAAATTAGCGCTGGTGAGGTTAGTATTTTTCAAACTCGCAATCACTAAACCCGCCAAACTCAGATTAGCGCGGCTCAAATCAGCACCCTCCAAATTAGCCCCGTGCATTTTAGCCGCAATTAAACTCGCACCTTGCAATTTAGCTTGTTTCAGATTTGCTTCATTCAGTTTGGCTTCGTTCAAATTTGCACCGTTCAAATTTGCACCGCTCAGATTCGCACCGCTCAAATCTGCGCCAGTTAAATCTGTACCAGCAAGTTGCGCTCCTGTCAAGTCACATTGGTTACATTTTTTAGTTTCTAAGAGTTGCTTGACGTGTGATACGTTTTCTGCCTTTACTGCCGAGGCAAAACCCATCGCAATTACCAGCCCTGTTGTTGTTAAAATTCCAAGTTTCATATACCCACCCTCAGCAATATCTCTCTCTTAATAATATCCCACATTATTAAAGAGGGTTGGGTGATCAGTCTCTTTGATAAACTGTGACAATCATCACCCTATTGTGTACAAAATATGCAATAATTATTGACGTTTCAACTCCCCTCTATTATTGTAACGAATTATTGCTTTTTCAGGAACCAAAAAGGAAAAGATTGCGTCGGTTCGAGACGAACGCCCGTAATGCTGTTCTGAGCAAACGTATAGTCCTTATCCTGCCAAAGAGGGATGAAAGGTACATCTTTACCCAGTATGTCTTGAATTTCGCCAAACAGGGCTTTGCGGGTTTCAGGATTTGCTTCTTTTCGTTGCTTCTCGATCAGTTCATTTACTCGATCGCTATAATAAAACGAACCCTGACCTTGACTTTGACCCTTGGAGCAGCCCTCAGCCTCGGAACCTGTCGCACA